>DNHM01000055.1 GCA_003485885.1 Acidimicrobiaceae bacterium | reverse complement strand
GTTTCATCGATAGCAGCCCGCAGCATGTCTGGGTCAGGTACATCGATCGCCAACGCTTCGAGGGTCCGTCGAAGCCGGCGCAGATGACGTGTCACTGCGAATGCTTTGCCACCATGAGTCTTGAGCGTCTCGAATCCTCCATCGCCAACAACCAGGCCATGGTCATCGATCGGAAGCCGAGCATCATCACCGTTAACGAGTCGTCCATTTAGCCAAACATGCACGGCGCCAAACCTAGCCTCCACAGATGCTGGGTTGAGAGCTAACAACTGCCATCCAGTGCGGTGATCCATCGAGAGATAACGTCGTCACTTCTCTCAGACCGTGATCTCGCAGACCGTGATCTCGCAGACCGTGACCTCACAGTGGCGTTCCAGAGAGAACTCGGCGATATGGGTGCCGGTGCACATACCTATGCACTACCTCCCGTCACGGCGGAGAACAGATGTCCAAAATGAACACGCTGGCGCCGCTCCAACAGAGGAGCAGCGCCATGTTGTCGGCCCGGCCGGACGTCTGGCCGGCCAGGCCCTCTCGAGTGGGTGATTGGTAGTTAGTGCGAGATGGCGTTGAGTACGTTGAGGCGCCCGGCTCGTCGTGCGGGGAGCACTGCTGCGACCACACCGGCTAAGGCGGCGACGACTACCAGGGTGAGGATCGACTGCACGGGGATGACCATGGTCGATGCGAAGTCGTCCGGAAGTGCGTGCACCACGCCCCACCCAAAGAGCAGGCCGACAGCAACACCGAGCACCGCTCCGAACGTCGCTACCAGTGCCGCTTCGAATCGAACCATACGTCGGAGCTGACGACGGGTCATCCCGACTGCTCGCACCAGTCCAAGCTCACGAGTGCGTTCGAACACCGACAGGGCCAGTGTGTTGGCGATCCCGATCAGTGCAATAACCACTGCGAGAGCAACCATGATGTTCACGATGGCGAGCAGATCGTCGATCATGCCTTCGACCCGATCCCGGAACTCGTTGGTGGTTTCGACATCGGCGTGTGGCATTTGCTCGCTGAGCGAAGCCATTACTGCGTCGACTTCGATGAGTGATGCGCCGTCGGCGAGCGAGATGGCGAGCCATTCGTGCCCGGTGATGTCGCCAGCTGCGTCAAACGTTGACTCGTCGTACAAGAAGTCGCTGGTGATCAGCGCTTCGTCGTAGAACACACCAGTGATCGTCGAATCGATCGCAGCGCCATTCGCAAACTCGGTGGTGATCATGTCGCCGACGACGAGGCCCGATTCCTCGGCATGCCGTGCGGCAACCAGAACCGGCTTGTCAACCGATGACCCAAGGTCGCCCTCGCGGACATCGGCATTCATCACCGGCAAAAGCTGAGTGAAGTCGGTGGCAACTACTTCAGCGATTTCGCCGTCAACCCGTGTTTCCACATACCGGAAGCCAGCGACTGCGTCGAACAACTCGGTGTTCGATGCAATCTGGGCAGGTAGCTCGAGCGGGAAGTCAACCTCTACGAGCTGATCGGTGACGTAGTAGTCACCGGTTGCAGATTGTTCAAGGGTGGTGCCGAAGTTCGACTTGATCGATTGGCCGACAATCAACGACGTTGATACCAAGGCCAGGCCGATCATCAATGCGGCTGCGGTTGTGGCAGTACGTCGAGGATTTCGGGCAGCGTTCTGCTGTGCCATGCTTCCCGACACGCCACTGAGTCTTGCCAGAGGCCAGCCAAGTACCCGAGTGATCACTCCGACCGTCATCGGGCTGAGCAAGGTCACACCGAGAAAGACGCTGACCGCACCGGTTGCCATGAGCGCCACTGTCACTGCAGTACTTCCAGCACCGGTGAGACCAAAGGTCCCAGTGATGGCGCCGAGAGTGAGTAGGCCAGTTCCGGAGAGGATCCGGGTGCGGCTACCCGGGTTGGTTGCCTCGTCGGTGCCGCGCATCGCAGCAATTGCCGGCACGGTCGATGCTCGACGAGCCGGCCCGACCGCAGCAATCAAGGTGACGCCGATGCCGATCACGAGTGCTGCGACGATTGTGCGGGTCGCAAGGATTGTTGGTGACTCGGGAAGGGAGCCGCCGGTTGCGTTGAAGAGTGCTTCGAGCCCTTTAGCGACTCCAACACCGCCAACAATTCCTAGACCAGAAGCGAGCACACCAATGAAGAGTGCCTCGCCAATAACCGACCGCCGGATTTGTCGAGGATCAGCACCGATCGTGCGCAGCAGCGCCAGTTCCTTGGTGCGTTGGCTGAGCACGATGGCGAACGTGTTGTAGATGATGAAGATCGATACGAACAACGAGATGCCGCCGAACCCCAGCAAGATGTTGCCGATGATGTCGATTTCGCCGGTGAAACCTTCGGTGGTGTCCCTTACGACGGTGTCGTGATCCACGACCTCAAGGGTTGGTAGAGCGGCAGCGATAGCTGCTTGTACCGCTGCAGGGTCAGCCCCGTCGGTGACCTGAACCTGAATCGTGGTGACGCCGTCGATACCAAACAGTTCGCCGGCTTGAGCCACGTTCATCTGCATGATAGCGGCGCCAACGGTGTCGTTGTCGGCGCCAAAGGTCGAGGTTCCCGACAATGTCAGCTGGCGTCGGCCCGATGGAGTGATGACGTCGTATGTTTCGCCAATGACGAAATCATGGGTAGCCGCCGAGTCAAGGTCGATCGAGAACTCATCGATCCCTGGAGGTTGACCGGCGACAAGCGAGAACGGACTCACCGCCTCATTGTCTGACCAGGCGAAGGCAAGCTGGGGCGGTCCCTGAGTAGTGATGGGGTCGCCATCGGCAGGAATTGGCCGAACGGCATCGTCCGGAGCTTCGATGTTGGCCACTGCATCGAACACGCCGTCGACTGCGGCCACCTGGGCAACGAGCCCCGCTGACAGCGGAACGGGGTCGCCGAAGTCGTTGGCGGGGCGAACTTCGATATCGACGCCAGCCGTGATGTCTTCTGATACGTCGCCGAATGTGCTTCGGAGACCGTCGCCAAGCACAAAGGCTGATACGACGAAGCTGACGGCGAGCACGACGCCGAGGGTGGTGAGTGCAAAGCGGACCTTGTTTGCCCGCAGGTTCTTGAGTGTGAGACGCAACATGATGGGTTCCTCCCGGAAACTGGTTGGTGGTTAGTTGCCGAGCCGACGCATGTGGTCGAGCACAGTGTCAGGGGTTGGTTGGAACAATTGATCGGTGATTTGGCCGTCGGCCAGGAACACGACTCGATCCGAATAACTCGCAGCTACCGGATCATGGGTGACCATGACGATGGTTTGACCGAGCTCGCGGACCGCATGGCGCATGAACGTCAGAATCTCGGCTCCCGTCGTGCTGTCCAGGTTGCCGGTTGGTTCGTCGGCGAAGATGATGTCGGGCTGGCTCGCAAGAGCTCGAGCGACGGCGACCCGCTGCTGCTGGCCACCCGAGAGTTCATTTGGCCGGTGCTTCAATCGGTGGGCGAGGCCAACAGTGGTGATGACACCCTCGAGCCAAGCCTTGTCGGGTTTGGTTCCTGCAAGGTCCATGGGCAGGGTGATGTTCTCGATCGCCGAGAGTGTGGGGACCAGATTAAATGCTTGGAAGATGAACCCCAGACGGTCGCGCCGCATGAGTGTTAGTTCCTTTTCTGATGCGGCCGTTATGTCAACATCGCCGACAAAGGAGGAACCGCTGTCAAGCCGGTCAAGGCCAGCCATGCAATGCATGAGCGTCGACTTGCCGGACCCGGATGGTCCCATGATGGCGGTGAATTGGCCTTTGGCGAAGTCGACATCGACGCTGTTCAAGGCCACGACTTCGTGGGCGAGGCAACTGCCAAGACCCACGTCAGTCGGCTACTGACCAAACTTGGCGTGCGTGATCGGGTCCAGGCCGTGGTCATGGCCTACGAAAGCGGCATCGTCCAACCAGGTTCCGCCACACCACCTGGATAGGAGTGGGGGTAGTTCGCATTCACTCGCT
>DNHM01000217.1:2569-3513 GCA_003485885.1 Acidimicrobiaceae bacterium | reverse complement strand
GTTGTTACGGATCAGGTACGACATTCCGTTGGCTAACACACCTTCAACAACGTCTTGATCGAGCTCAAACGGCTGATCCCATCCGTCAGGCACTACGAATGCAGGTGGAGGCGCACCAGCGAACTGGGCGGGACCTGGCCGCTCAGGCTCGCTTCGAGCGCCGCCTGTGCCCTCTGCGGACGTCTCCGCCGATGATTCTGGAGGGGTGTCAACCGCAGTCGCATCTGAGTCGGGTGCAGCGATCTCGCCACCGTCAATCGACAATGATGGGCGGTCGCTCTCGGCCAGGTCAATGGCGGCTTCAGATCGACAGGCGACGGCCACTAACGCCATCGTGAGCAGCAGGCCAACAACCTGTCGTGCGGAATCCACAAATCCACCGTACTGCGCAGGAGACCGAACGCTGAGGCGGCTAGGGATAGACAGCTAGGTCAGCGCTGCACCGTGCGGGGTGCGTGGCAACCAGAAGGTCAGCTACCGGTGTTCTCGCGCAGCAGGTACGAAGGAGCAAGCTGGACCGGGGTCGAGGCCTGATCTGTGATCGGTGGGCGAATTGGTTCAACCTTGGCTCCGCGATCGGCCATCAATTGGCGATGGCGGACCAGAAGGATGACATAACCGAGCATGACAGCGTCGACGAGTACATGGGCAGCTACCCAGCGGCCACCAGCAAACAATGCAAGCAACAACGTCATGGCTGCGATGCCGGAGAAGCCGAGCAGTACGTGACGACGGCGTTCGCGAGCAGCAGATGTTGAGGTAGGCATGCCGAGGCCAGCATTGTCGGAGGTGTCCCACGCCTGGTGCAAGATTGACTCGGCAGCCATGGGTGCGTCTTCGAGATACGCCGTTGCAGACGTCGCCAGCGGTCGGGTGAGTTGAGGTGCCGCGTCGGCGTCGAGTGGTCGCAACTGGACCACATTGCCAGATGTCACAGACGCGGG
>DNHM01000217.1:0-2504 GCA_003485885.1 Acidimicrobiaceae bacterium | reverse complement strand
TTGCCAGATGTCACAGACGCGGGAGCCAAGTGCGCAGGTCCGGAGCTGCTGGGAGCGGGCGCATATGGGCGAAGAGCGGCAGAGGCTTGCGTGCCCAGCGGGTTTACACCCGAGGTTCGCATGCCGGTCGGCGAACTGACCGTCGAGGTCGAATACTGATTCGATGCTTTTTGCAGTGGCAAGAAACGCTGCGCAGAGTTCATGCCACCTGAGGAGAGTCCTCCACCAGTCTGAATGGATCCGAATGTGCGCCCAGAGGCACGGCGATCTTTCAGGTACGGCGGGAGGAGCACCAATGCCCACAGGGCTATAAGGATTACGAGTACCACGTAAGTCAAGACTTTGCTACAGCTTCCAGTAACGACACTGTTGCAGCTCGCGCAACCCGGGTGGTGGATTTCCACAAGTTCCCTTGGAGGATCCGGACTTCGGGTGATCGGCGCGTGGGCAGAACAGGTCTGGCGAATATTGCGAAATGATTACAACATGGTTGTCTACTAGCTACCGAGGCAGTACACAACGCGCAGTCAAAAAACCTTAAACACCTGTCTCAACGACATTTGACTCCTGGGCAGGACCGAGCAACGAGCCGGGGTAGTTCGTGACGAGCGGGAAGAGTCGATGGACGAGGCGACCAGTGGCACTCACAACCATGTCCGACGAATGTCGGCCCAAGCGGAGTGACGAACTACACCCTTAGCGCTGCCAGCCGCCAGATCTGCCACCAGACTTCTGCCACAGGCCGAGCGACTCAACAGTCATACCTCGGTCCCGGGCTTTGCACATGTCATAGATGGTGAGCGCGGCAACCGAACATGCGGTGAGCGCTTCCATCTCGACACCGGTAGGCCCGACGGTCTCGACGGTTGCTTCGATATCGATCCATGACTCACCGATGTCGAAGTTGACCTCGGCAGAGCCAATCATGATCGGATGACACAACGGGATGAGATCACTGGTGCGTTTAGCACCTTGGATACCGGCAATGCGAGCAACCGCAAGAACATCACCCTTGCCGACAACACCTTGTTGGATCGCGGTCGCGGTGGCCGCCGACATAGACACCCGGGCCCGAGCAACACCGACTCGTTTGGTCCACTCCTTGGGCGTGACATCGACCATACGGGCAGCACCGTGCTCGTCGAGATGGGTGAACCCGTGTTCAGCCGGTTCGTTTGCCACGCTCAGCCGCCGATCTGGCTCATGGACCGATGCGGTCGAATGAAGTTCACCTTACCGATTTGGTGGCCGGCCCATTTGGCGCCAACACCCCGCTCGATTTCGGCCGCGAGTTCTTCGTCGGTTGCCCCATTACGAAGCAAGGTCCGCAGATCGAATTCGTCGACGGCGAAAAGACAATTACGCAGCTGGCCCTCGGCAGTCAGGCGCACCCGGTCGCAGTCTCCACAGAACGCCTGGGTGACGCTCGCGATCACGCCGACCTCGCCTTTGCCGTCGAGGAAACGGAATCGCTGCGCAGGTTCGTGACCCCGCTGGATGGGTTCAAGCGGGAAGACCTCGCCAATAGCGGCGACGATTTCTTTTTGGCTGACAACCCGGTCGTTGCTCCAGCCCTCGTCGGCGTCGAGCGGCATCCACTCGATAAACCGAACAACAACACCTTTGTCTCGACCGAAACGAGCGAAGTCAACAAGTTCGTCGTCGTTGATACCCCTCATCACCACACAGTTGATCTTGACCGGCTCGAAACCGGCTTCGACTGCTGCGTCGATGCCATCGAGCACCGTGTCGAGTTCGTCTCGCCGAGTCAGCTCGAGGAAACGATCCTGCTGCAACGAATCGAGTGAGATGTTGATGCGACGCAGGCCTGCGTCCCTAAGAAGCTGGGCATGGCGCCGCAACGTCGAACCATTCGTGGTCATGGCCACGTCGGTGCCAAGCGCCGCTAGCTTTGCCACCAGCTCATCGAGATTCGCCCGCACCATGGGTTCTCCCCCAGTGAGACGGATGCTGTCAACGCCAAACGTGTTCACCATGACGCGAGCGAGCTGTTCGATCTCTTCGAAGGTCAAGATGTCGGCCCGATCAAGCCATTCAAGGCCTTCTTCTGGCATGCAGTACGTACACCGGAAATTACAGCGGTCCGTAACACTGATGCGGAGATCTCGATGGACCCGTCCGAATGTGTCGACCAAAGGTCGTGCCATGCCAAACATCGTACTTGCACCCTTGGCAAATGCTCAATCGGGTTACAACCCGACTACCTCGAGGACCCGCCGGCAAAAGGCACGGAGGCCCAGCTGCCTTCATCGCAGCGACAAAGACACCGAAGGAGGACCAGGCCTTTCAAGGCGCTCTTCATGTCTCGAACAAACCCACTGCCGACATGGCTCACAGCAGCGGTCGCTGCTGCTGCGTTACCGGCACACCCGTCGTCTCTCTCGCCTACGCACTCGGCCGGACAATCATGGACGACCACATCGTGCAGCTGACCGTCGCCCGAGGCCGATCTCCGTGTTAGCCGCCTGGCCTGCCGGCTGGCC
>DNHM01000155.1 GCA_003485885.1 Acidimicrobiaceae bacterium | reverse complement strand
GATGCGATCGGCCAAGGCCGGGCCGTCGGCAATATCGCCGTTTGGTGGGAGCACAAACACAACCGGCACTTCATCAAGCATGGGATCACGTTTCGCGACAACCGCACATTCGGCCACACCGGCAACTGATCCAACGACCCGTTCGATTTCCGATGCGGCGACGTTCTCGCCGCCGACCTTCAACATGTCCTTGTCGCGATCGCCGAACTGCAGATCGCCACTCGCCAAGACCTTTACCCGGTCGCCGGTGATCATGAAGCCCTGATCATCGAACGACGATTCGGTTGCATCCGGATTGTTCAGGTACTCCTTGAACAACGACAGACCGGTGATGCCTCGGACAAATAGGCCGCCAGTCTCGCCTGGCCCAACCGGTGTGCCGTCGTCGTGTCGCACCTCAATCTCATAGGCGGGTGATGGCCGACCCATCGATACTGGCACGGACGGAATGGTCGGATCGCTGACGATTGGTTGCGCAATTGTCTCGGTCATACCCCACCACGAGATGGTCTTCACGCCGAAATAGTCATCCCAGGTGGGTAGTTGTACGCCGTTGCCCCACAGTCGATACTGGTGATCGGGAACAGGTTCGTCACGGGCCATGAGCGCCTTCGCCACAAAGGGCACGATCGAGGTCCAGGTGCACCGATTCCGCAGCGAAACATCCCAGAACCTCGACGCCGAGAACCGAGGCTGGGCGACGACCGTGGCACCGGCCCACAACGACGACAACACCGAATACGCCTGGGCATTCGTGTGAAATAGCGGCAAGTGGGTCAGATGTACATCATCTGCGTTCATGTGTTCGTTGCGGGCGCACATTCGGGCACCCCACAACGCATTGGCATGATTCCAGACCACACCCTTGGGGCGAGACGTGGTACCAGAAGTGAACTGCACACTGAAGTTCAACAGCGGGTCGGGCGGGCGCAGGTCCAGCGGAGGGGCTTCGAAAAGGCGGTCGAAAGAATCCGCTGCGTCGGGGGAGGTCCCAGGCTCAGCAGGTGCGCCATTGTCGGTCTCGGTCACAATGAGGAAACCGGGCTTGGTGCTTGTCTCTACGAGACCCGCGAATCGAGGCTGTGTTATAGCGCCAACGACCTCGGCGTTCTTGGCGTAGTAGGTCAACTCGTCGGCCACGGATCGGGCATTCGTCGTGACTGCCGATGCGCCAGCAACCGAACAGGCAAACCAGCTGAAGATGCTCTCCGGGCAGTTATCGAGATGGACGAGCACCCGGTCACCGATCTTCACGCCCCGGGCCACCAGGCCAGCGGCGACTCGACGGGTGGCATCGACGAACTCCGCATACGTCCAGACCCGCCGGTCACCTTCGAAGGGCTCCCACACCAGAAATGGGTGGTCGCCTCGCACATCGGCCTGCCGTTGGAGCAGGTGAGGGATGTCCATATTGGTGAACGGATGGAGATCGCCGGGTCGCAGCTGATGACGCATGCACCGAAGATAGTTTGAGTGGGTGACACCATCGCCATTTGCCATCGACCCAAATTCGGCTGCGTTGGTTCCCAGCCAGGATCGGGAGCTCGCTCGCCAGTTGCTTCATGCTGCTCAAGGCGAAGGTTTCGAGTCGCATCGCAGCCGCATCCTGGAGCTCATTGATGAACACGATGACATTGCGGTACGCACCTGTCGGCCAGGTCACCTGACCGGTTCAGCGTTCGTTGTGGACCCAAGCCGAATGAGCTGTCTCATGCTCTTCCACACGAAGCTGCAGCGATGGCTTCAACCTGGAGGGCATGCCGACGGTGATACGAACCTGGCCCACGTGGCGCTTCGTGAAGCACAGGAAGAAACTGGACTGAATGGCCTGCAAGTGGTGACTCCCGCCATCGACGTTGATATCCATCTGGTCGACCCACCGAAGGAAGACGCACATCTTCATCTCGACGTGCGTTATCTGATCATCGCTCAGGCCGGTTCGGAACCACAGGGAAACCACGAGAGCCAGGCGTTGCAATGGGTGACCGAAGCAGAACTCGTGGACTTTGACGTCGACGACGGTCTTCGTCGTATGGCCAAGGCCGGCTTCGCTGCAGCGTCCACACTGGGATAGCTCGGCTCTAGACGAGAGTGTTACGAGTCTTTCTTTCGGCGCAAGCTCTTTGTGTTGCCTCGTGCGAACCAGGACTTTCGTTTGGGTTTCGCCGATCCGACAAGGCCGATGAGCGACCGTCGCATGGCTGCGTTGATGGTTTGTGCCCACCATCGAGCCCCACCGAGGCCGACTGCGACGGACAATCCAGCGAAGAGGGCAAAGAACCCCACGGCATTGAGCACGCCGCCGCTAGCCGTGCTGCCGAGCAGAGCGATGGCACCGAGCGCACCGCCAACAGCCATGGTTATGTGAGCGAACAACAGCGGGAGCCGTCCTGTCGACTGAAACGCAACGACATGTTCGTGCGCAGACACGCTATGTACCCGGTGGGCCACGTCGCCGCTTGCGACACGTGAGATCCGGTTGCCGCCGCTCATCGACCGCGAGATCATGCGGGCCCGCCATCGACGGTCGACGTCCCATTCGATGCCGTCGGGCAGGATGCCTCCGGGTGTAAGCCCTTCGTTCTGGGTCATCCACTTCTTGATTGACGCGTCAACGTCGTCGCGGTCAAGCCCATTGATCGTGGCCGTTGCGACCAGATCGTGCGGCAGGATCCAACGTGAGACCCGGCCCCGGTGTTCACTCTCAAGTCGCACCTCGCCCAGTGCCTGATGAACAAATGCCGGATCGATGCCGATCTCTTTGGCAATGAGCTCAAGCTGTCCGGTGGTGATGACGTGGGGTTCGTCGAGTGACGCTGCCTCGAGTTCGAGCGCACGTTGTATGACCCGTTCGGCTTCGAGCGCATCAAGGTGGTCGGCAATGAGGCGCTCACCCACACGGTGGGTGTCACCAGTCGGGGTGTGTTGCATGCGCAGGTCATCTGCTTCCACAGTGTGCACGGTACCTGAGCGCATGTTCTCCTGGAGGCAACACCTCGGTCATCTCGATCGAGATCGTTGTGGGGAGGTGATCATCCGCCAAGTGGCTTTGGCGCGCGGGTTCGTCTGGCGATCAAAGGCGATAAACGCACCTTCTGCCGACGCACTCTCTCCTGCCCTGGTTTACCAGGTTGCAGGTTGGTGAAACCCGGCGCGATAGGCGACACTTGCGGGCTGTCGACGCCTACCTGGACTGCGAGATCCCTACCAATGCCTATGACGTACGACGAGGCCTGTGCGGCAGTATGTGCACCCGGCACGATGTTTGAAATCACCGAAGCGGAGGTGCGTGGCATCCCGACCAAAGTTTTTGCAGGGACGCCACCGAACGTCACTGCGCTGTTCCAGCTTGCTGCAGCTCGCGACACTGAGTTCATCATCTATGAAGATGAACGTTGGACCATGCCGCAACTGCTTGATCTGGCCGCCAAGATTGGCCACGCTCTGGTGAATACTTGGGGTGTGGAAAAGGGGGATCGTGTGGCCTTGGCCATGCGGAATTACCCCGAGTGGATCGCCGCATACGTTGCGATTGTTTCGGTCGGTGCGGTGGCAGTACCACTGAACGCGTGGTGGCTTACCGACGAACTCCAGTTCGCAATCGAGGACTCAGGTTCAGCAGTCGTGCTGGCTGACCTCGAACGCCTTGCACGGATCGTCGAGGGTGATTCCACCGGGGCCACCCTTGTCGCTGTGCGGTCGAATGGCGAACTTCCCGATGGCGTCGCTCGGCTCGAGGACGCGTTTGTCGACGATGCGAAAATGCCGACGGTCGAGATCGACGCTGATGACAACGTTTCCATCCTGTACACGTCTGGCACTACGGGACATCCGAAGGGTGCTGTCTCCACCCATCGCGCCGTGCTGAGCGCGTTGCTGGCGTTCGCTGCTCGGGCTGCCGTCGGCGGGCTCACCGAACCAGACAGCGGTAACGCTGCCAGTACCGCCGATCCGGGCGCTCCAGCGAGTCCGCCGGTGTTCATGTTGTGTGTGCCGCTGTTCCATGTCACTGGCCTGGTGCCAGTCATGCTCGGTTCGTTCGTGAGCGGTGCCAAGCTGGTCATGACACACCGCTGGGACCCGGAGCGGGCTCTTGAGCTCATCGAGTCTGAACGAGTGACCCACTTTGTGGGTGTACCCACGATGAGCTGGGACTTGCTCGAGTCGCCAAGTTTCACCAGCCGAGATACTTCGTCCCTCAAATCGGTTGGAGGCGGGGGTGCCCCGATGCCACCTGAGTTGGTGCAGCGCATCGAAGATAACTTCCCCAACGGCCGCCCTGGTCTGGGTTATGGCATGACCGAGACCAATGCGTACGGCCCACAAAACGCTGGCACGATGTTCGTCGAGAACCCAACGTCGACCGGCAAGTGTGTGCCAATCATGACTGTTCGGGTCACCGACGCCAACGGTAAGGAACTCGCCACCGGCGAGACCGGCGAGATCTGGTTCAAGGGCCCCATGTTGATCTCTGAATACTGGAACCGTCCCGAAGCCACGGCAGAAACCATGCAAGACGGATGGCTTCGCTCCGGCGATATTGGCCGCGTCGACGACGACGGTTTCGTCTACGTGAGCGACCGGGCAAAGGACATGGTCCTACGCGGCGGCGAAAACATCTACTGCATCGAGGTCGAAGCCGCAATCTACGAGCACCCAGCGGTGTACGAGGCTGCCGTCTATGGCGTGCCCGACGCCCGGTTGGGCGAGGAGTTGGCCTGCCACATCATGGTCAAGGCTGGCCAGGCCCTCGAGGCCTCAGCGCTCCAGGAGTTCCTCGCCGAACGGATCGCCAAGTTCAAGGTGCCGGCAATCGTGACCATCGTGACCGATTCGTTGCCTCGCAACGCCAGCGGCAAGATCCTCAAACGCGACCTCCGCGATCAAGCCTCGGCGAGGTAGCAGGGGGTAGTCAGCAGAGGCGCCGGAGCGGAGCGAAGCGGTGATTGCGGGGTGGTCAGCAGAGGCGCCGGAGCGGAGCGAAGCGGTGATTGCGGGGTAGTCAGCAGAGGCGCCGGAGCTAGATATCGCCACTTGGCGCGCAGCTGGGCATCTCGTTGACTTCGGCGAAGGTGGTGAGCAAGTCGGTCACTCGCACGCCCTGGTCGTTGGCGCTGATCAGGAATTTCGGGTCTTCGCCGGTGACCAGGATGTCGGCGTAGACACGACGATCGTTGAGGAACAGGTCGTAGTCGGTGAGCCATTGGGGAACGCCAGCGGCGCCTTTGGGATCGGTAGGCAGCGCGATCTGGGCTAGCTCGGCCACCATCAACTCAAGCTGGTCTGTGGCGAGGTCGAGGACTTCGCCTCGCTCGACGGCATTTTCGACAGCGCCAGCGAGCGGCAGTTCGGCGATGTTGGCCTGTCGTACCGAACACAAGCTCTCGGCCGCCTCAACGAAGACCGGGTCATCGAACGTATCGGGATGGGCGATGCTGTCGCGGTTGGCGAATGCCCAGATCCAGAACACCACCAAGAAAAGAAACACTGCGAAACCCAGGAATCGGGGAAATGACCATCGCCAGCCGAGGGGAACTGTTTCTTGTCCACCGGGGTCATCGTGGGGAGCATGGCCGTTCGTCTTCGCATCCATCCCTGTCATTGTGCACCGGCCATCATGCGGAGCGGCGGTCGGGCCGGTTTCACGTCGTGGTGATCCGCCACACGAAGCATCGCAGGAATATGGCCCAGGAACAGGCAGCGTTTGCAATACCATCTGACCCGTGACGACTGATGTGTTAGCCGAGTTCGAAGCTCGAGGCCTGATCCAAGACACCACCGAACGCGAGGCGCTCGCCGAAGCTCTCAGCGATGAGATGATCACGGTCTATGTCGGATTCGATCCAACCGCCGATTCGTTGCACCTGGGAAACCTGATTCCGATCATGGCACTTCGACGTATGCAGCTTGCGGGCCACAAGCCCATCGCGCTCGTTGGCGGAAGTACTGGCATGGTTGGCGATCCTGGCGGCAGGTCCGAAGAACGTAATCTGCTCGACACCGAAACCCTGGCGCACAATGTCGAGGGCATCTCCGCCGTTCTGCGCCGTTTCCTCGATTTTGATAGCGGCGCGGCCAACACCGCCGAGATGGTGAACAACTACGACTGGACCGGTCCCGTTGGTGTGATCGACTTCTTGCGCGACGTTGGCAAACACGTGACGGTCAACCAGATGATGGCCAAAGATTCGGTCAAGAGCCGCCTCGAGAGCGAGAACGGCATCTCGTTCACCGAGTTCAGCTACATGCTGCTCCAAGCCAACGATTACCTCTGGCTCCACGACAATTTGGGCTGCTCGATTCAGATTGGAGGCTCCGACCAATGGGGCAACATCATTAACGGAGTGGAACTAGGAAGGCGGACTGATCAACGCAACATATACGGCCTGACAACACCGCTGCTTACAACCTCGTCTGGCGCAAAGATGGGGAAAACTGCCGCCGGCGCTATTTGGCTTAATGCTGACATGCTATCCCCTTATGACTATTGGCAGTATTGGCGCAACACAGAAGATGCAGATGTTGGTAAATTTCTTAGGCTGTTCACAGACCTACCTTTGGATGAAATTACCGATTTGGAAAAGGCTAAAGTTGAGGAGATCAACGACGTCAAGAAACGTTTGGCAACGGAGATCACTAAACTATGCCATGGCGCTGATGCAGCTATTGAAGCCGCAGAGACTGCGCGACGTACTTTCGAAGAGGGTGGATTGGGTGAAGCCTTACCAAGCATCGATATCCCAAAAGCCAGTCTAGAGACAGGCATTGTCATTTTTGAGCTTTTCAAGCTTGCCGGATTGGCCACGTCAAATGGTGAAGCAAGGCGCCTTATCAAGGGCGGCGGTGGCAAGCTAAATGGTAAAAAAATTGACGATGAGACCCAAATCATTACCAACCTAAATATAAATAGCGAGGGTGTAGTTAAATTATCGGCAGGCAAAAAACGCCATGTAATAATGAACCCTGTTTAAAGACCTTTGGTCTTGTTAATTGTTTTTTTTCTGTCGATCTCGTTTGCACCCTCGATTTCTGAGTATGGGTTGGGTCTATCAGAAAAAAGGCCAAAAAGATTGCGCAAGATACCCGGTGCCAGGGCCGATAACGGGTTAACCTTAACTTCTGGGTCTTCCAACGGGCCTTTCATTTTATATGTTGCAGCAAAAATACCGCTGCCATCCTCAGTACCTGTCAGCAGGGTGCCGATAAAGGGAATGTTTCCAAGAGCACTGTTCAGCGCGTATATGGGAACTACAGTCCCTTCAATATCAATTATTTCTGTATGTGTATAGATCTTGCCTTTGGCAGTATACCCAAGCGATAGCCCTGTCGCCTTGACGTCCTTAATGTCAACAACACCTTTTCTCATAATAAAGGGTGCATTGAATTTGCTGAATGCCAATCCGTCACCCTGCAAAGCTTCTTTTAAACGAGCTAGTGTCATTTCTCCAACAAGTTGGGTAAGAGTGGGAGCATCAACAAGACTATAATCACGAATAAGAACTTCACCAGCCAGCGGATTATCGTCAACTGTATCATCGAATGTAGCCTCCACATCAAGAGTTCCACCGATCATCGTGTCATAAACATCCAAGGTACGTAGCATATTCCCAGCATCTGTTGTTTTAATCTTAACCCAACGCTTCCCCTTGCCACTTGGCCTGAGTAGCACATTAAATTTTTCACCGCTGCTGAGACTACCATCGACATTAATACCATGCCAACGATCGTCAGCTCTGTTAAGAGTGCCAGTAATTTGCCTCAAAAAATGCTTTTGGCCTGTCCAGATCTTATCAACATTAGCAGATAGACTGAGCTTCAAATTAAGCCCATCATCAACATCTGGGGATGCCTTAAACAAATCCTCGAAGGATGGTTCTAGATCAAGGCTTGGTCCATGAAAACTAACAGTCCAGCCACCATCATTGCCGGGTATAACAACACCAGCTAAATCAGTCCTCTTAAAACTGATCTGATTAATATTAACTCTATCCAGCCCAGTTCCGTCCTCAGCATAATTTGCAGAACCATTAATTTTCATGTCTCCAGCGGCAAGAGAAAATTTAGGAATATTCACTATACGGGTGTCATCAATTTCAAGATTAACGTGAGCAATTCCAGCAGAACCAGCCTTTTTAGACCATCCGATTGCAGGAACCCTCAATACTGTTTCATCCAAATCAAATTCAACCTGAACCTGACCTTTGCCGACATCGTGGGTAGTCAACTGGATCTCAACAGCCACACCACCTTCAATTAGATTTCCAAGCAAAGGCTGAAATTCCATGCCCAGATGGTTAAGACTTTTAACATCATCAATTTTGGAGGCAACTTTATATCGCCCACGATAAGGGGAACCCGCGCTAAAATTATGCCACACCTCTAGTGAAACTGGGATATCTCCAACTTTTACATCTCCATTAACGTTGAGCCCTTGCTTAGAGGCTTTCAAAAAAAATCGCCCATTATGGAAGCCTTGGCCAGATATGATGTTATCAATGGAAACATCCTGCATGCCCGCAGAGATATTAAAATCAATGTCATCTGCGCTTAAATTATCTGCAACCAAAAAGTTTAGCTTGATGTGAGCATTAGTCGAGCCATTCACCTGCTCAGGAGAGGCCCCTAAAGCTGATACGAAGCCCAAAGATTGTTGATCAATCAAGGAGAATGCATTTTTTAGAGGCCCTCTAACAAATAAATCCATATTCGCATATGTATCAACCTCATCTAGCCCCCTGAATGAGATAACGCATTTTCGTGTACTAATCCCTCTCATTTGTGCCTGGGTAATGAAAACATCAAATTTTTTTTTATTGAAACGTGCAGTTGCCATAATGTTGTTAACTTTGGGCATAAACGAGAGGAAGCTAACCTCTGCACCGCGTATATCCATTTCACCATTGAAGGCCAACAGTTCAAAGCCTGTGTCCCGGGAATAACGAGCCTGAATTGCAGTTCGAACCTCAGGCACACTCCCCTGTGACACATGTTTGATGACCCATTTCCGAGTTTTTTTTGCTATACTCTTTGGCCAATGAGTAGAAAAATGATCTTTATTAACATCTCTGACAACACCATTGGCCCCAAGCGAGACACCAACCTCATCCGCCACAAGATTAAGTGCCATTGACAAGTGGGGACCGTCTAGATCCAGTTCGAGCGTATCAAGCTGAAGTTGAGAGCCTACACCAAAATACCGTCCCCGTGCTTTTAAGGCTTTGAGTGGTATTTCATGGTCAAAAGGATGAGGA
>DNHM01000207.1 GCA_003485885.1 Acidimicrobiaceae bacterium | reverse complement strand
ACGTTGACGTCGTCGAACGAGATACCAAGCTCGTCGATCGATGCGGCTGCCACTGCCGCGAACGCTTCGTTGATTTCGTAGAGCGACAGATCTGACTGGCTGACGTCGTTGGCCCGGGACAGCGCTGCGGCAATCGCTTGTGATGGCTGGGTGAGCAGTGAGCAGTCTGGTCCAGCAACTTGGCCGTAGGACACAAGTTCGGCGAACGTGTCGACGCCTAGCTCCTGGGCCTTCGCTGCCGACATGATCACGGTCGCCGAAGCGCCATCGCTGATCTGGGATGCGTTGCCAGCAGTGATGTTGCCTGACGCAGTGAATGCAGGACGGAGGCTGCCGAGCGATTCCATGGTGGTTGCGGGGCGGATGCCTTCGTCGTCGGCAACCACGATCGGGTCGCCGCGGCGTTGTGGTACCGAAACGGCAGCGATTTCTTCAGCAAGTGTGCCGTTCTTCTGTGCGGCTGCCGCCCGGGCATGTGATGCCTGGGCGATTTCGTCCTGCATAACCCGGTCGAAACTGGTGCTGGCCAGGTAACGGTCGGTTGCGGTGCCCATCAACTCATGTTCGAGTGAGCAGAAGAGGCCGTCGTGGTTGAGTGAGTCGACGGCGCTCTGATCGCCGAGCTTCCAGCCACCTCGGGTACCGGTGAGCAGGTGGGGTGCATTTGTCATGGATTCCATGCCGCCAGCAACGACGATGTCGGCATCGCCGGCCATGATCATGCGCCATGCCAAGTAGATCGCGTTCATGCCGCTGAGGCACACCTTGTTGATGGTGGTCGACGGGACCGATAACGGGATGCCCGCATGGTTTGCGGCTTGGCGGGCGGTGATTTGTCCTGCACCAGCTTGCAGCACCTGGCCCATGATGACGTAGTCAACATCGCTGGCAGCGACGTTTGAACGCTCAAGTGCGGCGGCTATCGCATGGCCACCGAGTTCGGCTCCACTGAGGCTGGCGAAGCCGCCTGAGAGCCTACCGATGGGGGTGCGTGCACCGCCGGCGATCACTGTCTTGGTCATGATTGGTCTCCTTCGTCGTTGATGTTTTCCATAACGTCGTCTAAGACGCCATCAAGCAGATCATTTGCGTTATCCGAGAACATTGGTTGGTCGTCGAGGTCCGATGCAAAAAGTGACATGGTTCCATCGGAAGGCCGGACGGTCCGTGAAGCCGAAGTTGGTGCCGCCTGACCGGCAGGATCGGTGTACACCTTCGGGATAATGGTTGAAGGCGCAGCGCTCGCGGTTGACGCCGCCGTCGCAGCCTCAGCAAGACGTTGGGCAGCTAGATCGCGTGCAGCGCTGAGTTGTTCGGCGGCCTCGGCTTGGTGAGAGGTCAATCGCTGCGCTGCTTCGAGTTGCGCCACTTGCTGTCGTCCCGCTGCGACGAGGTGGTTGCTGGCCTCGCGTTGTTCCGTAGCCAACTTCTGGGCGGTTGCAAGTTGCACCGCGGCCTGCTCGTTCGCCAACGCGAGAGAGTCGGCTGCTTCGCGTTGTTCTGAGGTGAGTTTCTGAACGATCTCCAGGTGTGACGTCATCGAACGTTGATCACTTGTGAGCCGCTCAAGGAGTGCTCGTTGTTCTGCAGCTAGCTGCGAGGACGCTTCCGATAGTTGCGACGTGGCCTCGACCTGGGCTTCCTTCATGAGTGATGTCGCGGCAGTGAGCTCTGCGAGCATGTCATGCAACTGCTCTTGCAGCGCTGCGAGATGTGGTTCGCGATCCTGGAGTGTGGTGGTGAACTCGGCAAGTTCGACCCGACCCTCGGGTAGTGCCAACTGCAGGCTGCGGAGTTGGGCCGCGATCCGATCAAGGAAGGAACGAACCTCGCCTTGGTGATAGCCATCAACGCTGGGGGTGAACGCTCGATGAGCGATCTCGTCAGGAGTCAGGCCCATACAGAATCAACTCTTTCAATGGACGTCATAAGGTTGATCCTGCGATGCTAGCGACCGCATCGTCCTACCGAAGGAACCACCATGCAGGTCCACCTGATCGATGGCACATACGAATTGTTCCGTTACCACTTTGCGCCGGGTGGCGGACACATCACTGCGTCCGGCCAGGAGGTTGGAGCGACACGTGGTGTCTTGCGCTCGATGCTGTCCATGGTGCGCAACGAGGGCGTGACCCATATCGCGGTTGCGACCGACAGTGTGATCGAGTCGTGGCGTAATGACCTCTACGAGGGATACAAGAACGGCGAAGGTGTTCCCGAGGAACTCATGTCGCAGTTCCCTCTCATCGAAGAAGGCCTGGCACTCGCTGGTTTCAAGGTCTGGCCAATGATCGAATACGAAGCCGACGACGGCATGGCCGCAGGTGCAGCCATGGCGGCTGCCGACGAAAGAGTCGAGCGAGTATTTATCTGCACCCCCGACAAGGATCTTGCGCAGTGTGTGACGAGCGATGGCCGGGTCGTGCAGTTCGACCGGCGTCAGCAGATACTTCGCGACGAAGCCGGCGTGATCGAAAAGTGGGGCGTGAAACCCGAATCGATCCCTGACTACCTGGCGCTCGTTGGCGATACCGCCGATGGATTTCCCGGGCTCCGGGGTTGGGGTGCCAAGTCAACGGCCACCCTGCTGGCTCGATACGTTCATCTCGAAAACATCCCTGCTGATCCTGCCGACTGGGATGTAAAGGTGCGCAGTGCGGCCAAACTCTGCGCCACCTTGGTCGAGCATGTCGAAGATGCCTTCCTCTTCCGCCGCATCGCCACCGTCGCTACCGAAGGCCCCGAGGTCGGCGATGTGGACAGCCTGCTTTACGAAGGACCAAAACCAGGCTGGGAAGAGTTCTGCGAACGCATCGACGGCCAGTCCCTCCTCCGCTAGCCAATTGTTACGTCCCCAGGGGACGTAACAATTCGTTCGCAGACACAAGCGCAACTAGGTTGCGTAGATGAGTGAGATTGAGGCGTTCACGATCGCGGCGACTGATGTACAGCTAGCTGACCTAAGGCAGCGGCTGAGCAACACCAGGTGGCCCGAGGCAGAGTTGGTCGAGGACTGGACGCAGGGCATCCCGCTGTCGTACGTGCAAGAAGTCTGCGAGTACTGGGCTAAGGACTATGACTGGCGGGTCCGCGAAGCGTTGCTGAATCGGTTCGACCATTTCCGCACCCAGGTCGACGGCCTCGGTATTCACTTCATCCACCAGCGCAGTCCCCATCCCGAGGCCCGGCCGCTGTTGATCACCCACGGCTGGCCAGGGTCGATAGTTGAGTTCCACAAGGTCATCGAACCACTTGTCGACCCGGTGGCCTACGGCGGCGATGCGGCCGACGCCTTTCACGTGGTGGCGCCATCACTGCCTGGTTTTGGTTTCAGCGACAAACCGACAGAGACCGGATGGGGGGTCGAGAAGATTGCTACGGCATGGGGCCATCTCATGGCAAAGCTTGGCTACGACACCTATCTCGCGCAGGGCGGCGACTGGGGGTCGGCGGTCACGGGTGCAATTGGTGCTCTTGATCCAGATCACTGCCTCGGCATCCACCTGAACATGCCATGGGTTGGCCCCGACATGGCCAACAAAGACAACTGGACCGACGAAGAAAAGGACGGCATGGCCGCCCTGAAGTTCTATAACGACTGGGACAGCGGCTATTCCAAACAACAGGCCACCCGCCCCCAGACCGTGGCCTACGGCTTGGCTGACTCACCGAGTGGCCAGGCCGCATGGATCCTCGAGAAGTTCTACGCCTGGACCGACAACAACGGCAGTCCCGAAGACATCTTGAGCCGCGACGAACTGCTCGACAATGTGATGATCTATTGGCTTACCCAGACGGCAGCCTCGTCGGCTCGCCTCTACTGGGAGAGCTTCGGCAAGACTCGCCCCGGCGATGTGCACATCCCCATGGGTGGGTCCATCTTCCCCAAAGAAATCATGCGGCCATCACAGCGGTGGGCCGAGAAACGGTTCAAGAACATCGTCCACTGGAACCGTCTCGACAAAGGCGGCCACTTCGCAGCCTTCGAACAACCCGAGCTCTACCTGAACGAGATCCGCACCTGGGCCCGCCTCGTGCCTCGCCCCTAGGGTCGAGCAACCTGCTCTGAGTCGAAGCTTCCTCGGTGTCGGCCGGCTCGTCGTGTCACGGAGGGTCTGACCCCGCGTGACGGAGGGTCTGACCCCGCGTGACGCAGGTGGGCCGCTGGGTTACGCGCCTTCGTTGAGCTGCCCGGTTACGAACTGAGGGAGGTCGTTAGAGCGGTGCGTGCGAAGCGCTCGCAGAGCATCGTCGACTGTTGACGCACCCTGGATGATTGGACGGTTCTTCGGGGTGAGAACTCCACCCGAAGTGGCCTTGTCGAGCAAGGCGTGGGCGCCGTCCCAAAAACCATCTTCATCGAGCAAAACGACGGTCTTTGCCCGCCCACCTGCGTGCAGGCCGAGCTGCGTCCACGTGGCGGCTTCGAAGACCTCTTCGAAGGTGCCGAGTCCGCCCGGCAGGCCAATAAAGCCGTCGCTGAGTTCATACATGCGAGCTTTGCGTTGGTGCATGTCGGCAACAACCTCGAGCGTGGTTACTTCGTCTTCGGGAATCCCATTTGTGAACAGCCCGCCAGGGATTACCCCGATGACTTCACCGCCAGCTTCCATGGTTGCTTGGGCCACCGCTCCCATGAGCCCGCTGTGCCCGCCGCCGTAGATCAGTGTCAGGCGCTCATGCGCGAATCGTTGCCCGACTCTTTGAGCTAGGTCGATGTATGCGGGGTCTGCGTCGTTGCTTGATGCGCAAAACACCGCAACGCTGTTGAGCTTTGTCACTGCCTCGAACCCTAACGTCGATACGGGCCGTGCGAGACAGTTCACGTTGTGTACGGGAGGTCCGGGATGAGGCAGAGCGAAATGCGGCCGGATCCCGCCGACAATCTGAGAAACGAGGGCACTACTCGCCAGCGGCATGGCTGGCCTATCCTCTCGGTATATGTCTGAACGCACCATGCAGGACCGGCTCGACGAACTCGAGTCGCGCCGCGCTCAAGCCATACATGCAGGATCAGAGCGTTCGGTCGCTCGCCAGCACGACAAGGGCAAGCTGCTAGCACGCGAGCGCATTGACTATCTGCTCGACCCGGGCTCGTTCCACGAGGTTGACATGTTGGCTCGCCATCGTGCACCCGCAGAAGCGGGCCTGCCAGATCGTCCGTACACCGATGGTGTCGTGACTGGCTGGGGCACTGTCGACGGCCGCAAGATCTTCGTGTATTCACAGGACTTCACTGTCATGGGTGGAGCTCTCGGCGAGGTATTCGCCGAGAAGACGCAGAAGATCATGGATCTGGCTATGTCGGTTGGCGCACCGATTGTGGGCCTCAACGATGGTGCAGGCGCTCGCATCCAAGAAGGCGTCGTCGCCCTCGACGGCTACGGCGGCATCTTCCGTCGTAATGTCGCCGCCTCAGGTGTGATCCCGCAGATCAGCGTGATCCTCGGCCCATGTGCCGGTGGCGCGGTGTACAGCCCGGCAATGACCGACTTCATCTT
>DNHM01000444.1 GCA_003485885.1 Acidimicrobiaceae bacterium | reverse complement strand
GTCGGCATGGTCCTGTTGGAAGACCAACGGTGGCCGGATCTTGAGCACATTGCCATGTTGGCCTGCTTTTCCGAGCAACATGCAGCGTGCCTTGAGTGCTTCGACCATGGCCGCAGCACCATCCACGTCGGGTTCGTTCGTGCCGGGCACGACCCAGTCGATACCGATGAAGAGGCCATGACCTCGCACATCGCCCATGCGAGCTTGGCTCGCCTGCAGTGCGAGCAGCGAAGTCTTGAGGGCGGCGCCGACCGAGGCGACACTGGCCACAAGATCGCGATCGGTGATCTCGTCGATGACCGCCATGCCCGCTGCCGCCTGGAGCGGGCTCGCAGCGAACGTGTTGAAGTACCGCTGTTTGCCACGAAAGGACGTGATCATGTCGTGACTGGCAGCCATGCCTGACACCGGCAAACCATTACCCATGGGTTTGCCCATACAGACGATGTCGGGGGTGAACCCGCTGGTGTCGTATCCCCACCAGTTGCCGCTGCGAGCAAATCCGGCCTGCACTTCGTCGGCGATGACGAACCCACCGGCATCGCGGACCATCTCGGTGGCCTCGGTGAACCAGCCACCGGGTGCGGTAGGTAGACCTTCGTTAGCAAGGATCGAACACAACATGATGCCAGCGAACCCAAGACCGTCCGCCTCGAACTGAGCAATGGTCGCTGCCAACTGGTCGAGATATCGCTGACAGAGTTCCGCTTCGGTTAGACCGTTGGCGAGAGGCCGATACATCTGGGGTGTAGAGATGGAACGCACGCCGTCACGGTCTGTGCCCACCGGGAGTCCTGTCAGCTTGGAGACAAGCGATGTGTTGCCGTGGTAGGTGGCATCGGTGCAAATCACGCCCTTCTTCCCGGTCAGCGAGCGTGCCATGGTGAGTGCCATCTCGGTGGCCTCGCTCCCGCTGCATGCCAGGATGACCGACTCGATCCCATCGTGGTGCAGGCCGACGAGGCGTTCGGTGTAGTCGACGACATTCGCGTGCAGATACCGGCTGTGCACGTTCAGCGTGGCTGCTTGCTCTGCTATCGCAGCAGCGACCCTCGGGTTTGCGTGGCCCACGCACGGCACGTTGTTGTACAGATCGAGGTAGCGCGTGCCGTCTGCGGCCTCGAGCCATACGCCGTCGCCGCGCACGAGTTCGACGGGGTCCTCGTAAAAGAGTGGCGCGTCATGGCCCATCGCCCGACGGTGCCGGTCCAAGAGTTCTGTCATGGTGCCAGCATGACATCTGAGGTACGTTCACACATATGTCAAGTCTGGGTGAGCCGAACAAATCGCGACGGACGTGACTGTCATGGCTGAGAGCCCGCTCGACCGATTACTAGAATTGTCGTGCACCGAGATCGAGCGTCGAGCTGCACTTGCGGCTCCATCTCCATCTCCCTTCGATTCAGGTGCGAGTGCGTTTCGCTCGGCGCTCGGTTCAGCCTCAACGGTGCCGGTGCCAAAGCGGACGGTGCCGGTGACCCAACACCTTGCCGGCATCGGAGACTCGGTGCTCGCGCTGGCTGTGCACGAAGCTGCGCCTGAACTCTCGTGGGTCGCATCACCCCGCACGACCGACGGCGGCCGCGACGTTGCCCTCGCTCCGATCAACGACATCCGAGATCTCGGATCGTTGACGTGTGGACTCATGCTCTTGGCACCGAACGCGGTGTATCCCGAGCACTCGCATCCGCCCCAAGAGATCTACCTCCCGATTGCAGGCGGTGGCAGTTGGCGTTATGGCGGCCAAGCAAACTTCCGAATGCTGGCCGACGACGCACTGGTGTACAACAATCCCGGTGACATACACAGCGTGGTAGCCGACGACGAACCGCTTCTAGCGCTGTACATCTTGTGGCCGTGAGCGGCTTGGCGGTTAGTCCAGCGCTCGATCGATCACCGCACCACTAGCGATGAGGCCTGCAACAAGATCGTCGTCCAGGCCGACCTCGTCGAGGACCTGACGGGTGTGAGCCGCGAAACTGGGGCTTGGCCCAGAAACGGTGGCAGAGGACTTCTCCATCTGAAATGGCATGCCCGTCGCCCGGTACGAACCAAATACCGGATGTTCGAGTTCGACGACATAACCGTTCTCGATGGCATGAGGATCGCGTAACGCTTCGTGGGGCATGTTGTAGGGCCCACACGGATACCCAGCCTGTCGCAGGATGGTCAACCACTCGGCAGTCGTACGTTGGGTGAAGGTCTGTTCGGCCTCGGCGACCACGGCTTGGAATGCCGGGTCTGTGGTATCGCCGCTCTGGGGTCGGTTGATACCGGTCGCTGCATGAAACTTGTCGAATAGGCCGGGCGACAGCCCAGCCAGCGAGATAAGCCCGTCGGAGGTTTGGTAGTGGCGGAAGTACAACTTGAATGCCCCGCCTCCGGCTTGGACCTTTGTTTCGTAGAGGTCGCGCTGGGTGTCAAAGCCCAAACCGGCCGCTCTGACGGCTGCCATATCGGCGTCGAGTTCGGTGATCTGCTGGTCATCGATTGGGAATCCGCCAAGGAGTGGTGTCCCCAAGCTCATAGCGGTTCCGAGCAGCGACGTATCGATCCGTTGTCCCTGACCTGTCTGATCACGATGGCGTAGTCCCGCCATCACTGCGAACGCGGCCGAGAAACCGCTACCGAAGTCATTCACCGCGGGTCGGGTCGGCTGGGGAGCGGTGGCTCCTGACCGATTCATGACGAAACCAACGCCGCTGCGGCCTTGCACGAGGACGTCGTACCCGCCAAACTCTGCGTCGGGTCCGCCTGGCCCCAGTGCCGTGTGGGTCAAGTGCACAAGTCGGGGATTTATCGTGCGGGCGTGCTCCCACTCGATGCCATAACGGGCGAGATCGGGCAGCTTGAAGGCCACCAGCGCAACATCGGCCCATGCGAAGAGTGCATCGATCACCGTACGAGCGTCTTCTGAACCGAGGTCGATGGCGATACTGCGTTTTCCTGGATTTATGAGGGCGTAGGCTCGGCTCTCCATGTCAGCGAGCGCTGCTAGCCGTCTCATTGCATCACCATCAGGCGGCTCGACCTTGACCACATCGGCGCCTAGCCCGGCAAGAAGCCGACCGCAATGGGGGATGGCCGCGTTCTGGGCGAACTCCACGACCCGGATGCCATCGAGAACGCCAGGCAGCGCTTGTTCAGTCACGATGCCGGGTTCTTACGAGCAACGATGGCATTGAAGTCATCCCAGCTGAGCTCACCCCGCATGAGCGATATGACCGCTCGACCGAGCGGCCGCCGTGGCCATCGAGGATCCTGTACAAGATGGACGTCGCCGGTGATTGAACCATCAGCCATGAATTCAAAAGTCCGATAGCCGGGTGGCAAGGTCGTGCCGCCATCTAAGTCGAAGTTGTTCTTGAAGGCCGGACTCACAAAGATCGGACAACCGAGGAAATCGTACTGAGCGGGCACATGGGTATGGCCACCACCCATACCCCTGACCTTCGTGAGGTCAGGTAGTAACGCTCGCCATTCGTCGGTGTACCCGTCGTCTCGGGACAATCCACCGGCAGCGGGCGGGTGATGGAGCCACAGGAATACGTGGTCGGCGCCAGTTGCGTGATGCATGTCGCGGACCCACGACGACTCGCGGTCACCCAACGCTCCGCTGCGGTGCAAACGGTCGTCGTACTCCGTTGGGTCAACCATGCGACCGGTTTCGTCGGGCACCATCACACCGGCGTTCGAGTCGACGAAAAGAAAGCACCAGTTGTCGACCTCGATGACACGAGACGTACCGATCGTTGGTCGACCCATACCCACCGTGAACGTGGCGTGCTGGTCGTGGTTGCCAGGGCACACATTGATGGGAGCGTCGAGCTGGCTGAACGCGGCGGCAGCCCGCTGGTACTGCGCCATTCGTCCATGATCGGCGATATCGCCGGTGACCACGACCAAGTCCTGACGAGGCCGAGCATGGATGTGGTCGCGGACCGCGTCGAAGGCCTCGGCAGTGTTGTACGCGAATCCACCTTCGGGCTCCTCGCCATCCTCGAGGAAGTGGGTGTCAGACAGTTGGGCGATGCGGATCACCCGGACAGTGTTGCACGGTGCGGGCGCCTAGATAAAGGACACCGGAACAGGCCGGACCCGCACAGCTCGCTATCAGGGTGAACCACCGGCAACACTGAACAACATGGCGCTTGAAACGAT
The DNA here is from genome assembly GCA_003485885.1 of Acidimicrobiaceae bacterium. GTDB lineage: Bacteria > Actinomycetota > Acidimicrobiia > Acidimicrobiales > UBA10347 > UBA10347. The sequence continues at coordinate 193 of DNHM01000444.1, read as the reverse complement.
CTGGATCCTGGGCGATCAACTCAACCGTTCGATCGGCCCTATTGCTAACCGCCAGCCAGGTGAGTGCCGGGTCCTACTGGTGGAGAGCACGACAAAGGCAGTATCGAAACGTTGGCACCGGCAACGACTTCACCTTGTGATCTCGGCTATGCGCCACTTCGCTGCAGAACTCGAGGCCGAAGGGTTCGACGTC
>DNHM01000387.1:7331-11469 GCA_003485885.1 Acidimicrobiaceae bacterium | reverse complement strand
GGCAACCAATGGTGCCGGGTTTAGAGGTCGCCGATTCGATCGTCGGACCAGCCGAGTTCGCGGAATACTTCAGCGGTGTGTTCACCCGGGATGGGGGCATGGTGCCGCAACTCGGTCGACATCGTGTCGTAGCTCACCGGGTGGCGGATACTTCGGTAGTCACCAAGGTGGGGGTGTTCGACGATCGGCATCAGGTCGACCGCGTTGAGATGTTCGTCGTCGAAGAGTTCGGCGATGTCTAAGACCGGACTCGCGGGGATCGAGTGTTGCTCGCAGATCGTCATCCACTCGTCGACCGTGCGCTTGGGCGCGGCGTCGACCAGGAATTGGTACAGCTCCACCGCGTTCTCGATACGAGCACCGTGGTTCGAAAAGCGAGGATCATCAGCGAGGTCAGCGTGGCCGATCAGGGTGAAAAAGTCACGCCAGTTGGCATCGCTGTAGGGGAGAAGTGCCACCCAACCATTGGCTGCTTGGTAGGGCCGCCGGTTCGGGTTGAGGAGGCGTTTGTAGCCCAGTTCACCTTGTGGCGGAACCAAGGCGGCGCCCCGCAGGTGTTCGATGAGAAGGAACGACACCATTGTTTCGAACATTGGCACACGGATGGTCTGGCCCTCGCCGGTGTTGTGTCGATGCAATAACGCGGCCATGACTGCTTGCACGACGAACAACGCGCACGTCTTGTCGACGATCACCGATGGCACATATGCCGGTTCGCCCGAGATCCGCGTTGGCAACGCTGCCAGGCCACTGATGGCCTGGATCGCGTCGTCGTAGGCAGCACGATCGGCGTAAGGACCATCGGCGCCGTAGCCGTTGGCAACACAATGGATGAGTTCCGGATGTTGTGCTCGTAACCGTTCGGCCGAAAGCCCCAAGCGATCGAGCGCGGCTGACCGCATGTTGGTGACGAGCACGTCGGCGGTCGCGATCAATTCCGCCATGGCAGCGGCACCAACATCGGTCTTCAGGTCGAGGACGACACTTCGTTTGTTGCGGTGAGTGTCGAGCACGATGGCACTCAACCCACTTGCGCCGCCCACGATGTCCTTCGAAGCGGTTGGTGCCTCAATCCGGATCACGTCGGCGCCATGATCGGCCAGCATCCGAGATGCCATGGGCCCCATGAGGATTGTGGTCAGGTCGACTACCCGAACACCGGTCAAAGCTCCTTGAGCCGGATTCATGGCCGCAACACCAATGGTGGGTTTACAGCGGGTGGTGGGCGATGAGTTGTCAGCACGTTGTAGAAGTTACGCCCGACACCCACATCGAGACGAACCGGGCCGTCTGGCGCCGTGTCGTTCGAGCCTGCCAGACAGGTCGCCCATGTGTCATCCAACGTTCTGATCGCGCACTCGGCGATGAGTGAGAGCCCAGGCTCAACTACGGTTCGAGCGTGACACAACGCGCGTCGTTCCCGCCATTGTTGGTGGTCCAGAGACGATGCGTATCGACGACGAAGGGTTGGGCTGGCACATGAAGATCGGTATTGGATTGTGGTGTCTGCAATCGACCGCAACGGCCCCCAGGTCGTTCACGCAGGCCTATGCCGAACTACGAGAGGACGCGGAGTTAGCCGAACGAGTCGGTGTGCACTCACTCTGGCTGTCTGAGCACCATGGGTACTACGACGGGTATTGCCCGGCACTGCTCCCCGCTGCGGCGGCCGCGTTATCAGCGACCGAGTCATTGGTCGTTGGCACGGGGGTTCTCCTATTGCCGTTGCAGGATGCGGACCGTGTGGGTCGGGCTGCTGCCGATCTCAACCAACGTTTCGACAATCGGTTTCATCTCGGCATGGGTATGGGGTATCGCCCAACCGAGTTCACGGCCAAAGGGTTAGATATTGCCGAGCGGGTGCGACGGATGAACGCCGGGCTCGACACCCTGGCCGCCGATCGACCGGGACCGATGTGGGTTGGGGTGACCAGTCATCCAGCGGCTAGGCGGGCTGGCAAACGCGGACTTGGGCTCATGATTTCGGGCGCCTTCTCGAAGCAGGTCGTCGACGAGCTGGTTGTTTCACATCGGCAAGCCTGGACCGACGCTGGATGCCCTGGGGGCGAGCAACCACCAGTGGGCCTGCTGCGCAATCTGTGGATTGCCGACAGCGAAGCGCAACGCCGCCAAGCGTTGGACTGGGTTCGGTCCAGCTACCTTGTCTACGCTGGCCTCGGCTGGGGCGCCGACGATACCGGTGTCGACTTCCGGGCACAGATCGAAGCCTCGATGGACGAGGTCGAAGCATCGGCCATTGTCGGCTCGGCCGATCAGGTCGCCGACGAACTCGCCCAGTACGACGTAGATCTCGTGATTGCTCGGATTGGTTATGACCAGCCGCCACGTTCGGCGTTGACCGAGGTCATTGAGCGCATTGGCACCGAACTGGTTGGAATGGTTGCATGAGACTCGGACTCGATCTACGAAACGAAACCGGCGACCAGCTCATCACAAAAACACAGCAGGCCGACGAGCTCGGGTTGTGGGCGGTACTGATCGGAGGTCGGTCAGGCACCGAATCCAACGCAGCCGCGCAACTCGCGACCCTCACCGAACACATCCACGTCGGAATGTGGATTGATGGGGATTCAGCACATCCCCACACACTTGCCGAAGAGATAGCGATTGTGGACCACCTGAGTAGACGGCGAGTATTGGCGGTGATCGAAGGTAATGAACGGGCGACGGTGCACGTGCGCGATCTGCTTGCTGGCCGTGTTGTCGATGACGCAGTCCTTGCGCCTCCTCCCGCACAAACCGCGGTGCCGGTCTGGGCAGCATCAGAGGTCGCGACGGCTGACCTCACCGGTGATCTCGCTGTCGACCGTGTCACCATCGATGAGTACCGCGACGGTGGTGAGTCCCACCTCTTCGTGTCGTGGCCTGGACCGCTGCCGGTACTGGCTCGGCATCTTGCCACTCGGGCTGCCACGCCGAACTTCCCCCAGATAGTCGCCGACCAAGCCGACCTCGTCGCTCCATATCTCGGAGCTCCCTAACGTTCGACTCGGCACGATCTTGGTCATGCTTCTGGCACGAGCACTAGGGTCGATCAGGTGACGTACAACACCAGCAACGCTGCAGTGACCGGCGGGACCTCCATGGCCCGACAGCTAGTCGAAGAAGGCGTAACCCACATCTTTGGTATCCCCGGGGTACAACTTGACCACGCCACGAACGGTCTCGCTGGCTACCGCGACCAGATCACGTTCATCAACGCCCGCCACGAACACACCACGACGTACGCAGCCGACGGTTACGCACGAAGTACCGGCAAGGTTGGTGTTGCACTGGTTGTGCCGGGGCCTGGTGTGCTCAACGCCGGCGCGGGGCTTGTTACCGCGCTCGCCTGTTCCTCGAAAGTGCTTCTTATTGCCGGCCAGATCCCAACAGATGGGATCGGCAAGGGATTCGGGCTCTTGCACGAGATCCCTGACCAGTCAGGCGTGCTCGAGTCGTTGTGTCGTTCGTCTGTGCTCACTAATGATCCCGGTCAGGTTGCCGGGGCATTACACGGGGCGTTTGTGCAACTCCAGAACGGCCCTGGCCCCGTCGCCGTGGAGATTCCACCAGATGTGCTCTCGGCCATGACCGACGGCGCAGCCATCGGGACTGAACCCGCAGCGACTCCACCAGCTGGTAACACCGCCGATCTTGCAGTAGCTGCCGAGCGATTGGCTGCGGCCAAACGTCCCGTGATCTACGTGGGCGGAGGCGCACGGGCTGCCGATGCATGGGACGCGCTTGCCTCGCTCGCCGATGCCCTTGGCGCTCCACTCGTCTCGAGCACGAACGGAAAGGGTGCCTTCGACGATCGCCATCCGCTTGCGGTGATGCCTCTTGGACACCACGAACTGATGTGGCGCACCGACTGTGTCTTGTTCGTGGGGTCACGCACGATCAGCCCACGCGCGGGCGGACTGAAAGTGCACCCAGACGCGGTGCAGATCTCACTCAACATCGACGAAGCAGCATTCAGCGCCCCACGCAACTTCACCCACACCATTGTTGGTGATGCCGGAACCGGTGTTGCTGCACTCACCGAGCTGATCGTGTCCCAGACAGGTGGAGATCAGCCATGTTGGGCCGACGACCTCGACCAGATCCGAGAGCGGGCGCAGGCTCGCCTCGAAGG
>DNHM01000387.1:0-7218 GCA_003485885.1 Acidimicrobiaceae bacterium | reverse complement strand
GAGCTGACCCAGGTCGGCTACGTGGCTCGTTATGCACTCCCTATCCATCATCCTCGTAGCTACATCGACCCCGGTTATCAGGGCACGCTTGGGTATGGCTATCCCACCGCAATCGGTGCAGCTGTGGGTAACCCCGACCGACCGGTAGTGTCGGTGACCGGCGACGGTGGTTTCGGGTACGGCATGTCGGAAATGGCAACCGTGATGGCGCACGACATCCCGTTGGTCTGTGTGGTGTTCCGCGACGATGCATTTGGAAACGTGCAACGTATGCACAAGCAGAAATTCGATGGTGACTTCCACGGGACCACACTGGTGAACCCCGACTTCGTGGCCCTCGCTGCGGCGTACGACATGGACGGTTACCGCGCAGAAAGCCCAGACGAACTGCGGTCCCATCTGTCGGCCGCGATCGACGCCAGGAAACCAGCCCTCATCGATGTGCCACTGGGGGAGACCCCGGACCCGTGGCCATCAGTGATGCGTCCGCACGAAGGCTGAAGAACGGGGTCACGGGCACAGCCCGGTGGTGGTTTACCGCTAGGTGAACAGATCGGTGCCCATACCTTCGGCGACGGCATCGAACTCGTAACCGGCTACGTCGGTCCAGACCTCGAAGTTGTGTTCGCCGAGGTAGGACGGGGCGAGTCGTTCGACCGGCAGGCGTTCGCCATCGATAAGCGCGGGAAAGGTGTCGACGTGGCGGTCTCCGAAGCCATCGTGAGTGACTGGTTGCCAGAAACCTCGGGCCTCGTGTTGTGGATCGTGTTCGAACAAGTCGACGACGTCTTGCACCTTGCCCGCGGGAACACCCACGGCTTGCAGGGTGTCGACGATTTCGTTGGCTGTGCCATTGGCGGCCCAGGCCGACAACGCAGCATCGATATCGACTCGGTGATCGCGTCGTTCTGCTTCAGTCGCCCACGCAGGATCAGCGACCGACTCGCCGACAATGGACGCGAGTGCTGGCCATTGCGAATCGGCGGTTACCGAGATGGCGACAAAACCATCACGTGTCGGGTAGACCTCGTTGGGCACATGGTCGTGCAGGCCATCGCGATTACCAGCAGGTTGGGCCTCGTTGTGGTTGGCGAAGTAGTCGAGCAGCGCTGGACCGATCGCATAGGTGCCGATCTCAAGCTGGGCCATGTCGACCTTTTGGCCGACACCGGTGCGGTCCCGGGCTTCGATCGCTGCCAGCGTGGTGGCCGCGGCACTGAAGCCGGCGAGATGGTCATTGAGCGAGAGGCCAGAACCAACGTCGCCCCGGTCGGCGAAGTTGGTGAGATGGGTGATGCCGCAGACCGCGTGGACCGTGGGCGCATAGGAAATCACGTGTTTCCACGGCCCGTCGTGGCCACATCCCGACATGGTCACATAGACCAGCTTCGGATTCCATTCGTGCACGGTCTCGTAGTCGAGGCCCCACGCTTCGAGGACACCAGCGCTGTAATTCTCGATCAGCACATCTGATGACTCGATGATGCGCCGAGCCGCCGCCAAGGCTTCGGGGTGTTTCATGTTGAGGGTCGCACTGCGCTTCGACCGGTTCCACACGAAGTAGTACGGGTAATCGGCCCGGTTCACCAGCGTTGATCGTTCTTCGTTCTGAATGCGGATGACGTCGGCACCGAGGTCACCAAACATGCGAGTGCAGAACGGGCCGGCTAACACCCAGGTGAAATCGGCGACGCGCAACCCCTCGAGGGGACGCGCCAGTCGCTCGCCAACGGTGGGTTCGGCCGAGTCCCGGGATCCCCAGTCGGCGAGCAGGTCCTCAAGGTTGGTGGATTCTAGTTGCGGGGGCTGTGGCGGGCCGGTCGGTGTGGCACTCATCTTGACCATGCGGTGGGGCATACGGACGTTGGACTCGCCGGTGTCACCCACGGTGGCAGAGGCGAAAAGTCCTCGGTGTTCGAACTGCGGGATCTCGGCAACCGCAGCGATGTCGTGCACCCCGCCAAAGGCGCAATGGCGATTCTGGGCTTCCCACCACAGATCCATGGCGTCGTACTTCTTGACGAAGTCGCGGACACAATCCATCAGGTCGTCGATGCGTTCGAGCATGGACTCGACGTCTTTGCCTTGCCACTCGCGGGCTGCCTCGTGGCCCTCCTCGATCATCCAATTGACGAGGTGATCAGGAATGGGTGTGGGTGTGATCATCGTGTAGCCGGTGCGGCACGCTGCCAGGTCATAGGCGCGCAGCCAATGCATCGCACCCTGGCGTTGTGCCACCTTGGACATGTCCGGCAGTTCCTGATCGAAGAAGTACTGCATGAAGATGTTCTCGATCGACCCGGTAATGGCTTCGTGGATCGACAGATCGACGTGACGGCCTTTGCCATCGAGTCGGGTTGCCCGCACCGCAGCAAGCGCTGATATCACTGCGGCAAAACCCGCATAGTTGTATGACTGGCGTCCCCACAGGTTCAAGGGGCGGTCAGGTAACCCGGTGATGGACATGAACCCGCCCATGGCGGAGGACACAAGATCCGACGTGACCCAGTCTGAGCGAGGGCCGGTTCGACCGAAGGGCGTAATCGAGACCTGGCACAAGGCTGGGTTTGTCGCTAGCAGGTCGGCATGGTCGATGCCCAGAACCTCGAGGCGGCCCGGCCGCTCGGTCTCAACGACCAGGTCGGCGCTGGCGCAAAATGAACGGTAGCGGCTTCGCCCCCCGTCGGTGTCGAGGTCCACGATATGGCGATGTTTGCCGCCGTCGTACCACCAGTCGAGCACCCCGCCGAGTTCAGCAGCGGCAGCGTCGACCATTGGCGCCCCCGATGAACCTGTGGCCGAGATCCGTACGACCGAGGCTCCGAGTTCGGTCAACAACTTGGTGGCGAAACGACCTGAGTCATCCGTCAGATCGATAACTCGTAAACCGTGAAGCGCACCTTGGTTCATAGTCTGACCTTAGTTTGTTGGGAAAAACCAGCCCATTGGCGCTGGCTCCTGAGACTAACGAGCAGCGGTGACTGCCTGGAGTCCGACGGGGGGCGCGTCCCAGCTCTTGAGTTCAGGCATGACCTGATCGACGAACAGGTTCATGTTGCGACGGCCTTCGGCATAGGGCATTCCGGCATAGATGAAGTTAGGGAAAAACGCAGCCATGTTGACCTTGTCCTTGATGAATTCGAGTTTCTCAAGTACCTGCTCGGGTGTGCCGAACGGCATGAGTTTGACGAAGTCCTCGGCTGCACCACCAGATCCGTGGCGGTCGATGTACTTGCTGATGTTCGTATAGAACTCGTAGCCCTTGACCCCGTCGTGGGCTGCCTTGGCGAACTCGTAATGTTTCAACACGGTCCCGTAATAGCCACCGATATAGCGATAGGCCATCTCCTCGGCCCGGTCCGCACTTTCGTCGACGAAACAGAAACCACCACATAGCGGAGGGGGAGGTTCGGTGCCGTTCTCGGTGCGATACACATCGGTGTAGACCGCAAAGTCGTTCTCGACGACGTCCCAGGGTTTCTGGGGAATGATGAGCAACCCGAGACCGAGGCGGGCCATGATCGGCATGGACTCTGGGGACACTGCGGCGGCGTAGGTGCGGCCTTTGAACGAGTGTTGAGGAGCGGGTCGGATGTCTCGACGGGCCTGTTGCACGATCTCCCCGTCGTATTCGAGATACCCGTTTTCGAGCCCGGTAAAGACACACTCGGCCATCTCGACCAGCTTCTGGCGACTGGTGTTCATGTCGACGCCGAAGCCTTCGTATTCGATGCGGGCAAGACCGCGTCCGATGCCGAGTATCAGCCGACCACCGGACAGATTGTCGAGCATGGTGATCTGTTCGGCGACCCGCATTGGGTCATGCCATGGCAACACCACCACGCCAGTGCCGAGCTGGATGGTTTTTGTCTGACCGGCGATGTATGTGAGGAACTGGAGGGGATCTGGACACATCGTGTAGTCGGTGAAGTGGTGCTCGACCGACCAGATGGAGTCGAACCCCGCCGCTTCAGCTTCGAGCGCGATCTTGACCTCTTCATCCCAGACCTGCGCATCACTCAGCGCATCCTCAGGATTCTGAAACGCAACGCCCATTCCTACGTGCATAGCTACCTCCGGTTCACTTCACTGGTGGTGACGTTAGTCAGTAACCCAAGATCGTGGGCAAATCGGCACGCTGCTGGCGTCTCTCGCAGTGACCGGCCGGACGGAGAGTTGCCATGTCGGGACGTGTGGGCAAGATTGCGGCGGTGCGTTCTCGGCGCGTCGCCGTATGCAACGTGGAACCATGATGTTCGGGCGCTGGCATGTCTGCGACCGCCATGGGCACTTGCGTTCGACCGGCTCACCGAGGCTCGCCGACCAGCCGAGTGAGAGAACCACCAGATTCTTTCGGCTAGCACCGGCGGCGTGGAATACGATCGGTCGATGGATGAGCAAACGGCCGACGAGCTCGAAGCGACAACTCTTGCCCTGAAACAGCTTGGCCTCAACTCAGGGGCCACGGTTGTTGGAGTCGCGGCTGCGAGTGCGTTTAACGAATACGTCCCCGAAGGGCACCGTCCGTCTGACTTCATGCCAGGGGCGAAGAGTGTGGTGGTAGCGGGTTCTTTGGGGCCATCGAACGCGGCGTGGCAGAGCCCGAATCGACGGCTGATGGAAATCACGGGGTATGACTTCCGAGAGAATGTGGCGTCTTTGGTGATGGCCGAACACATCGAGACCGTGCATGGCTACCAGGCCATGCAGGCGCCAGCGTTACCTACATCGGGCCAGCATCCACCGATGAGCATGATGTTGGCTGCGGTTCTCGCCGGCCTAGGTACTCGTTCGATCGCTGCCAATATCATCCTGCACCCCACCTATGGCCTGCTGTACTACGCGGCCGCAATCACGACGATGCCACTCGTGCCTGACCATCAGCTCGAAGACAACGTGTGCCCCGCCCGCTCGTGCGTGAAGATGTACGAACTCGAGGGGAAGACCCCGTGCATGGCCGTGTGCCCAGCCGACGACGGTGGCTGCATCGACGCAACGATTGACGACGGCGAGATCACAAGCAGCTACTTCAATCGTGAGCGTTGTTCGACTCGTGCCATGAACTTCGGTATCCGCGGCCATATCAAACAGGTCGAACTACTCACCGCAGCCGACGACATCGACGAAGCCAAGGCGGTTCTGTATTCCGACGACTTCCGGCGGAATCTCTCGTCGGTTGGCAGGTACAAGGAGAGCGTGGCTCAGTGTTTCGAGTGCATGCGGGTCTGCCCGGTCGGGCGCTACCGGAGGAAGCTGAAGTGACCGAAGAAGAACCTGATTGGCAGACGGTCAAATCCGAATTGCTCGAGGGCGTCCTCAAACGAGGAGCGATGGTCGCACGGGTGGGCGACCCCGATTTGCTCGCCGATGTTGCTCCGGGTCAACGCCCGAGCGATCTACTCCCGCAGGTGAAGTCGATGATCGTGCTCGGCGGCAGTGCACCACGGGTCGGCGAATGGAACAGCCCTCGGGCCGAGGTGCTTGAAACCGTCGGCACTTCCGATCGAATGGCGGCAATCGGCAGCGCACTGGCTCGCCAGATCGAAGAACGGCTCGGCTACTACGCGATGAACGTGCCTACCTCGACCGACCAGGACGACAAGCCATTTCTTGATTTCACCGCAGCTGCGGTTGCGGCCGGAGCCGGTAGCCCCAGTCTTGCCGGCCCGGTCCTGCACCCGGAACATGGCTTTGTCTACCTCACGGTGATCTTGACCTCGTTGCCACTTCCGTTTGACGGCCCGATCGAGCAGCCAGCGTGCCCGGCTCCGTCGTGTGTTGAGATGTACGACCAGCGCGGTGTGACCCCGTGCACCGATGTGTGCAACATCGACGACGGCGGTTGTCTCGGCGGGCAAATCCAGGACGGACTGGTCATTGGTCGGCGTTACGACGCCAATCGCTGCCGTGACCGGGTGTATCACTACTGGGTTCCCGGCTATCAGGCGGTGCTGGAGAAGGTGCTCTCCGAACCCGATGTCGAACGTCGCAAGATGATGTTGTATGGCAGCTACTTCACCCGCACGATGTGGTCGATCACGTACTCGAATGTGAGCCAGGGCCAGTGTTTTGAATGTATGCGCGTGTGCCCGGTGGGCGCCGAGAACAGGATGCTGAAGTGACCGAGCACGATGACCGGCCGACAGCTCGGGGTGAGCTGACGGGCTTCCACGTCGTCGACCCTGAGCTGTATAGCGAATACCGAGGCCGGGTCGTGCGTATGTCGAACTCGCACCAGGTCAACATCAATGAGTTCCTTCCCGACGCGGTCCGTCAGCGGGCGATGACCGACGCCGAGATTGCCGCAGAACTGAATCTCGACATCAGAGACGTCACCGAGATTCGAGTGGTGGCCGAACATGACGAATACCCAATCGAGGAATACGAAGCGTCTGCCAGGTTTAAGGACGCAGCTGCAGAGTCTTACCGCAACGGTGGCGTCAAGAATCTCTACAAGGGTGATCCGCCCCCAAGCCGTAACCCCGCGGAAATCTGACGCACCTCATGCCGACAGCTCGTGCAAATGGCGCTGATATCCATTACGAGATCCTCGGAGATGCAGGACCGTGGGTCGTCGTGATGTCGGGTGGACGTCACCCCATCGCCGAAGTGGAGCTGTTGGCCACCGCGATGTCACACCATGGCTGTCGCGTCCTACTGCATGATCGCCGCAACTGTGGTCACTCCTCCATCCACTTTGACTTCGACGAACCCGAAGAGGATGTGTGGGTTGATGATCTCCACGAATTGCTCGACGGTCTCGGCATTGAACGGGCCTTCATCGTCGGACGGTCGCGAACTGCGCGTGTCGCTCTTCGCTTCGCGCTGCGTTATCCCGGCAGAACGGCAGGTCTTGGGCTGTGGGGCATCAGCGGTGGGCCACTCGCCGTCAGGTTCCTCGATGACTACTACTACGGAAAGTATCTGCGAGCATGCGAACAAGGCGGGATGGAAGCAGTGTGCGCGCTTGACTATTTTGCTGGGCTGGCTGCCGTTCGTCCCGAAAATCGGACAGCGCTACTCGCTATGAATCCACAGCACTTCCTCGAAGTGATGCGACGCTGGCGGGTTCAGTTCCTCAAGCATGCACAAGCCCCGGTGATGGGATTTGACGATGACGACCTGCGACGAGTGCAAGTGCCAACGGCGATCGTGCCTTGGTATGACCGGATGCATCCCATCACATCGGCGATTCACGCCAACAAGATGATCCCAGGA
>DNHM01000253.1 GCA_003485885.1 Acidimicrobiaceae bacterium | reverse complement strand
CCATCAAATCAAAGCGAGTGCGATCCGAACGGTCCGTGCAGCTGCCACTATCAAGTGATCGGCTTTATCAGCGGCGACCTTGGGCTGGGCGAAGCAGGGCGTCACAGCCTGCGGCGCATGGGGCATTTGGGTATCCCCACGACCACCATCGACATCGACACTGGGGATCGCCGCAGCGGGCAAAACCAGGAGTTCGCTGGTGCCATAGAAAGCCCGCCGCATCAGTGGCGTGGCCGCATTAATCTCTTTCACCTCAATCCAACGGAATTCGAGAGGCTCGTGCTGCGGCAGCATCCCAGGATTCCCTTGGTCTCCAAACTCAATGTGATTGTCCCCTTCTGGGAGATCCCTGTTTTGCCCGAAGATTGGCTGACACAACTCATCGCGATGGACTGCGTGCTGGCTCCAACCCGCTTCATCCAGGACATCGTTTCCCAGCACTGCCCGGGCAAGTACGTCATCCATTACCCGCAGAAGGTGGACGTCAGCGAACCAGCGATAGCGAACCGTCCACGCTTTGGCGTGCCCGAGGGGGCTTTCGTATTCCTCTGCGCCTTTGATGCCATGAGCGATGCGGCGCGCAAGAATCCATGGGCCGTGATCACTGCCTTCAAGAAGGCTTTCACCAGCGATGAGGGGTTTCATCTCGTCATTAAGGTGGCCAATCCCCAATTCGATGGGGTTGGCGAGAAACTACGGCAAAAATTCGCCGGGGATTCACGCATCCAGTTGATTGGGGAGATGCTGCCGCAAGATGAACTCCGTCAACTCTATGCGAGCTGCGATGCTCTGGTCTCGCTCCACCGCTCCGAAGGCCTTGGCTTCATCATTATGGAGATGATGGCACAGGCCAAGCCCTGCATCGTCACGGGGTGGTCAGGCAATATGGACTTCACCACCGAGGAGAACTCCTGCCTGGTTGACTTCAAAATGGTCCCGATGGAATCTAGCCACCCGGCTTATCGAGCCGTCGCTCAGACTCCGGGCGTCCAGTGGGCAGATGCCGACATAGACTCGGCTGTAGGCTGGATGAGAAAACTCGCTGCGGACCCCGGACTATGCAAGCGCATCGGCACGCAAGCCCGTCAGACTATGATCGAGATGTCGGCAGACGACTGCGCCGAGGTATTCGCAAAACTCGATGCCATGTCCCGGGGAGACTTCAAGCGGCCAACCGCCACCCGAGCTCACCTCCGAAGACTCCGACGCAAACACTTTGGCAGAACCATCAAGCGGTTCCTTCGCGGCAAGAATTGGGAGAGAAAACGCAAACGCGTTCGAATTTCATCAAGGCGCCACAGACCCAGGGCCTGACTCATTCTGCAGGTGTCATCCTTCTCGACCACTCGCCCACGGGGCATGAGTTGGGTCGCGCCAATCCTGCCCTTGTTCACGATGTCCGGAATCTCGATCGCCCGGATTACGCGCTGCTGCCCGCAATCCGGCAGTGGCGACTGCGTCGGCAGACTGCCATAGGACGTCCGAAAGCTGCGATGTTTCGAACTCGGCACGATCCTGAAATTCAGCACGTGTCAGGCTGGGTTGCAAACATGCGACACCAACGCCTGTGCCGCTCATCTCCTCGTGGAGTGACTGGCTGAACGAGGTGACGAACGCTTTCGCAGCGGCATAAATGGCGCTCGTGGGTGCAAGCAGCCATCCGGTTATCGACGACACGTCCAAAATTTGGCCATTGGCGCGCTCGGCCATCGCTAGTGCTGCGGTGTGTGACAGGTGAACTAGGGCCGACACGTTTACGTCGATCATTCCCTGCCGGGATCCAAACTGGTTGGTCACCGATGTTCCCCGTCACGCCGAAGCCAGCGTTGTTGACGGGTAGATCGATCGGGTCGTCCATAGCGAAAACTCGCGGGGCAACATGTTCGACTGCTGTGGGATCGGAGAGGTCGGCTACCAGAACCAGGCAATCAACGTCGACCGATGTCGTGAGGTCATGGAGACGGTGCTCGCCTCGAGTGACAACCACCAGTGCGGTGCCTTCTTTGGCTAGTTGGGTAGCCAGTGCCGGCCGGTCCCATTCGACGCTCCCGTGACCAATGCACGCATGAAGGCTATGTCACCAAGTTAGCGCCGGGACTGCCAGGGACGGCCTAGCACTGCCAGCGCTGGTGGGCATGCGTGTCGCTCCGGTACGGTCACTTCTCATGACCGACGCTGTGCTGGACCAATTGCGGGACCTTGGAGTCGACTACGAGCTTGTGCTGTGTGATCCGGAGCTGGCCGATACGGCGCAGTTCTGCGAGGCATATGGTTTTTCGATGGACGATTCGGCCAACGCAATCGTTGTCGCCGGCAAAGCTGATCCACCGGTGTTTGCGATGTGCCTGGTGCTGGCCGACAGTCGGCTCGACGTGAACAAGGTCGTGCGTAAGAAGCTCGGTGTGCGTAAGTGCTCGTTCGCCACCGCTGACCAGACGATCGAAATGACCGGCATGCAGATCGGTGGTGTTACCCCATTTGGAACGACCTCGCCGTTGCCGTTGTGGATCGACGCTCGGGTCATGA
>DNHM01000544.1 GCA_003485885.1 Acidimicrobiaceae bacterium | reverse complement strand
TGCGCGACAGCGTCAGCGCCGCGGTACGACGTGCCGTCTTGAACCCAATAGACCGCTGTCGAGCACTCTTGTTCAGTCAAGCCGAAGTCAGCAAGGTCAAGCGATTGCCATGGAGCGACTTCAGCTGACTCGCCCGCAAAATCCGCAAACTTACGGGCTGCTGTTGTGCAGAACCCGCAATCACCATCAAATATTAAGAGCCCTAGGGCCGCAGGTTTAGTTGCGGCCGTAGTTCGGCTTGCGACCATGGTTCGCCTTGTTACGGCGAGCCCGTGCTTTACCCTTTGAGGTGCGCTTCGACATGCCGAAGATGCTATAGCGGCCGCGAACCGGTTCCACAGGTCCAACGTCACACCCGGGGTGAATCCAGGGGTGAACCGTCGGCTCCTTAATCGGCCACGGTCAGGTCATCAGCGAGAAAGGGGCTGCCTCGGTGGTGTGGTCAGACTAGGTTCAGCGCCGTGATCGACATGACCAAGATTCGAGCCGACACAGTCGGTTGTGAAGGCGTACTCCACTTCAACAATGCTGGGTCGTCATTACCGCCACACCAGGTCGTCGACGCAATGGTCGACTACCTGCGAGCCGAAGAAGTCACGGGCGGGTACGAGATCGCTGCGGCACGCGCCACTGATCTCAATGCCGTGTACGACGCATCGGCGCGTTATCTGAACTGCGAACCTGGTGAGATTGCCTTCGCCGTCAGCGCTGGCGACGGGTGGTGGCGTGCCTTCTCGTCAATCCCTCTCGGCGTCGGTGACCGGATACTTGTCGGCCACAGCGAGTACCAAGCGAATGCTTTCGGGTGGCTCCAAGCCCGGGAACAGGGCGTTGTCGTAGAGGTCGTGCCAAACAACCCCGCAGGCGACTTCGACGTCGAGGTGTTCGAAGCCATGCTCGACGAACGGGTCAAGCTGGTGTCACTGACCATGGTCGCCATGACAAACGGGGCGATCCATCCAGCTGCCGAAGTCGGACGGATACTGAAGGCATCTGGTTCCGAAGCGGTCTATCTGCTCGATGCGTGCCAAGCCGCGGGTCAGCTTCGGCTCGACGTGCAGGAGCTCGGCTGTGACTTCCTGAACTACACCGGCCGCAAGTTCATGCGCGGCCCACGAGGAACCGGTGTGCTCTTCGCCCGAGGCGACGTCCACGCCAAACTCGGCCATTCGGGATTCGTCGACGGCCGGTCGGCACAATGGACCACCGCTGACAGCTTCAGGTATGCCCCTGATGCCAAACGTTTCGAGTTTGGCGAGTTCGGCTATGGCGGCAAGGTCGGCCTTGGTGTTGCTACGAACTACATGCTCGCTGTCGGCATCGATGCGATCGCCGAACGGGTCGCTTTGTTGTCTGGTCTGCTGCGGTTCGGCCTCTCAGCGATCCCTAACGTTGCCGTTCTCGACACCGGGACCCACAAGTCCGGCATCGTGACGTTCGACGTCGGCGGCATGACGGCGAGCGACGTGCAAGCCGCATTGCAGACCCAGGGCATCAATGTGTCAACGCCTGGTGTGATGCTGGCCCAGCTCGAACTGGGCCCCAGGTCCATCGATGCCGTAGTGCGCGCCGGCGTCCACTATTTCAACACCGAAGAAGAAGTCGCCCGCTTCTGCGAGGTCGTCGCCGAACTCAGATAACCTCGGGCGCCGTGGAGCGCTTTGGTTTTGTTGGACTTCCCAATGCTGGAAAGTCGTCGTTGTATAACGCGCTTGCTGGTGGCGGTGCACTCGCTGCGCCGTACGCATTCGCGACCGTGGAGCCCAACGTTGGCATAGCGAAAGTGCCGGACGACCGTCTGGATCAGCTCGCGAACATGAGTGAGTCACTTAAGGCCATCCCAACCAGCGTGCAGTTCACCGATATCGGCGGTCTTGTCGAAGGCGCGAGCCAAGGCGAAGGACTGGGCAACAAGTTCTTGCAGGGCATCCGCGAGTCCGACGGCATCGTGTTTGTATTACGGGCCTTCGGTGACCCCGACGTGCCCGGCCCAACAGATCCACTTGAGCACTTAGGTATTCTCGAAATCGAACTTGCGCTCGCCGATCTCGACAGTGCAGAACGCCAACTCGACAAACGTCGTCGCCAGGCAAAAGGTGATGCCAGCGCAAAGATCGATGTGGAACTGCTCGACGAAGCAGTAACGCTGCTCGGCGAAGGTAAACCCCTGTACCGCAGCGGCATGACGAAGGATCGGCTGGCTGCGCTCAAGCCGTTCTTCCTGCTCACGAACAAGCCAGTGATGGCAGTCGTGAACGTTGGCGAAGATGACCTCGATGAAATTCCGGGCTTGACTGAGCGGGTATCCGCCGAACTCGCCGGCGCCGAGGTTCTCGGTATGTGTATTCAGCTCGAAGCCGAGGCCGCACTCATGGACCTCGACGAGCGCACCGAACTGCTCGAAGGACTCGGACTGGGCGAAGGCGCGTTACCCCGATTCTCACGCGCTGCCTATCACCTGCTTGGATTGCGCACGTATTTCACCACCGGCGAGAAAGAGTCCCGAGCGTGGACGTTCCCTGCCGGAGCCAAAGCGCCACAGTGCGCAGGTGTGATCCACACCGACTTCGAACGAGGTTTCATCCGGGCCGAGACGATCCAATGGGACCTGCTTATCCAACACGGTGGTTGGGCCAAGGCCCGCGAAGCTGGCGATGCCCGCATGGAAGGCAAGGACTACGAGGTCGCCGATGGTGACACCATGGACTTCCGCTTCAACGTCTGACCGCCCGTGACCCTCGAGTTCTGTGGCAGTCTTAGACGATGAGTTGGCTGGTGGCAGAAGACCAGGTTCTGGCGACACTCGAGGTCGCTGATACGTGGAAGACGCGGCTCAAGGGTGTGCTCGGCCATACCCATGTCGAGGGGGCAGTACTTATCAAGCCTGCCTTTAGTGTGCACACGATCGGCGTGAAGTTTGAGCTCGACGTTGCCTACTGTGACCAGGATCTGCGGGTGCTCGATGTCGTGACCATGGCGCCTAACCGTGTCGGCATGCCACGGATCCGTTCCCGACAAGTGATCGAAGCCCCAAAAGGAAGTTTTGAACGATGGGGCGTCCGAGCGGGCGACCAGCTCGAAGTTCGTCTATGACGCAAGAACCAGACACCCAGGACCCAGACACGCAAGACCCCAACACCCGCCACTCGGAACCCTCCGAGCCACCATCTGCCGCACCGGTTGCGACCTTTGGCAACACTGCGGTGTTGCATATCGTCGGCACCCCTATCGGCAACCTCGGCGACTTCTCCCCAAGAGCTCAGCAAACGCTTGGTTCAGTGGAGCTGATCGCATGTGAAGACACCCGGCGCACCGGCCTGTTGTTGTCGAAACACAACATCGCCAATCCAGGCATGATCGTCATGAACGAACATACCGAACAACGAGCTGCTGAACGGATTGTCTCAGCGCTCCATGGTGGCGAGTCCGTCGCAGTGGTTTCCGATGCAGGTATGCCGGTGATTAGTGACCCAGGAGCTGTTGCCGTCGCTGCAGCGGTCGACGCCGGATTCGAAGTCGTTGTTGTGCCTGGTCCAACTGCGGTGTCCGCAGCACTTGCCGTAAGCGGATTTGGCAGCGGCCGTTATGTGTTCGAGGGGTTCCTTCCTCGTAAGGGGCGCGACCGTCAGATCCGGCTCGATGACATCGCAAACGAGCCTCGCATCGTTGTGTTCTACGAAGCCCCACACCGGCTCGAACGAAGCCTCAACGATCTCGCAACGGCCATGGATCAATCTCGGCGCTGCGTGGTGGCCCGCGAGCTCACGAAGATGCACGAAACCGTGTGGCGTGGAACCTTGGCGGAGGCTGCCGAGGCGAATGCGGAGTCGCGTGGCGAATACGTCATCGTTATTGACCGCGCAGCACCCAAGGCCGAAGCCACCGACGATGAACTATCCGTTGCTGTCGCGGAAGCGATCACTGCAGGGTCATCCAAGAAAGATGCTGCAGCAGCAGTAGCTCGTAGTTTCGGCGTCGGCCGTAATCGTGTCTATGGACTTGCGACGAGGTCACCGAAGAGCGACTAAGTCGACCGATTCAGATTTAGCGGCGTGAGGCTTCTCTGAGCATGCGCTCGCTGATGCCACCGGCCATATAACCGGGTCCGGTTGCCAGACGAAGAGCCTTGAGCGTTCTCGTAGTTTCGCTTTGCACTGGCACTGGGCGAACAGCAATCGTTCGGCGTACTGGGGCAACATAACCGGTGGTCATCACAGGCTCGCTTCAAACTTGGGGGTGCCAGACAGGTGTCTGTAGTAAGGAGTCAACCAGTCGAAGTGGGCAAAGCGTTCGCTGCTGAGGTTGACTCTGGTCACATATGACACAGTCACATGTCACTCGCCAAAATTTCGATGGAAAGCCAGCCGTCCTTCGACCGCTAGGCAGCTGCAGATCCGCGTTATTGCAATGATTTCAGCTTCTATGTCGGCGCTGTCTGTTCGAGCTCGTGGTCGGCAATAAGCGACGCAGAGCTCGGCTCTTTTTGCCGTATTTTTTGTGGACCGTGGCCACAAACTCACGATGTGGTTGAGGTGGTGAGTCAACGGCCGCGATTGGCAAGGGAGTCTGGGCATTCGTCAGCGTGCCGCTCGCGTTAGTCTTCCGCCGTGGCTGCGGCACGACGACGACTCGATGGTGAACTTGTTCGGCGCAAACTTGCCCCGAGCCGCGAGGCTGCACAAAAGGCCGTCGCTGATCGACGGGTGACCGTGAACGGTGCACTGGCGAACAAGCCAGCTCGGATGGTGCTCGGGGGAGACGCCATCGAATTGTTGGGCCCTCCGCCAAAATATGTTGGCCGCGGCGGCGACAAACTCGAAGGAGCCTTGGCATCGTTCGGTATCGATCCAACGGGATGGCACTGCGTCGATGTCGGATCATCAACCGGCGGTTTTACGGACTGCCTGCTGCAGGCTGGTGCCACCGACGTGGTTGCGATCGACGTAGGCCGGGCCCAATTACACAACCGGCTACGCCGCAACCGCAGAGTCGACGTTCGTGAACAGACCGATGTGCGATCCGTCGACCCGGCCGAGATCGGAGCGCCGTTTGACCTGGTGGTCATCGACGTGAGTTTCATCGGGCTAGATCGCATCCTCGACATCGTGGCTTCGCTTGCAGGAGACGAAGGCCAAATCCTGGCGTTGGTTAAGCCGCAGTTTGAAGCCGGCAAGCAGGAAGCCAGCAAAGGCAAAGGTGTGATCCGCGATCCCGAGATCTGGAACCGAGTACTACATGAGACGATTGCGGCATCGCGACAGCGTGAGCTACTCGTAGGGGGGATCGATGTCTCGCCGATCAAGGGCGGCGCTGGCAACGTGGAATTCTTCTTGTGGATCGGTGGCCCAGCCGCCTCGGTGGCAGACCTCGTAGATGAGCATGCCGTGAACACGGCCATCGAACGAGTCGGCGCACTACCGTAACCAGTGCATGGCAACCGTTGCGCTCATCGTTCACGAGATCCGAGAAGACGCTGAACAGGCGGCGCTGACCCTGGCCGGGTGGCTCACCGAACGAGGCCACAAGTTGGCGCTCCTCGAGGCCAATGCCAAAGACCTGGCGATCGATGCCGCGGTTTGTGAACCCGAGGAACTGGCGAAGGGCGCTTCTGTCGTCGTGTCTCTCGGCGGCGACGGTTCCATGCTGCGAGCTGCCCAACTCGCCGCACCCCATGGTGTGCCGGTGCTCGGCGTGAACTTCGGTCAGCTCGGCTATCTCACCGCGGTTGAACCTGATGGCATGATCGAAGCCGTGTCCCAGACACTCGCCGGGAATGTCGACGTCGAGATGCGCATGCGCGTCGCCGTCACCGTGATCAGAGCATCGGGCGAAGAGATTGATGCGGGGCACGCTCTGAACGAAGCACTTGTTGAACGCGACGAGAGCGGTCGTACTGTGCGACTGGGCGTGTCAATCGACCATGAATACTTCATGTCGTATAGTGCCGACGGCATCATTGTGGCCTCGCCAACCGGCTCCACGGCGTACTCGCTGTCGGCTCGGGGCCCAATTGTCGCACCCCTGCACGAAGCTCTAGTGGTGACCGCAGTATCTCCCCACCAATTATTTGATCGTTCGCTGGTACTTAATCCGACCAGCACGGTTGAAATCGAAGTACTTCCTGACCGGAATGCCTCCTTATCGCTCGATGGTCGAACTATTGTTCGATTGTTACCTGGTGATCGAGTCTGTTGCACCCGCAGCAACGTTCCAGCTGGATTCGTCTCGTTACACGGCGAAGAGTTCTTGAACGTCTTGAAAACCAAGTTCGGACTCGCCTCGAGCAACGGCGAACTTAACCCGAACGAAGACTGAAGGAGCTGCGACATGTTGACCGAGTTGGTTGTACGGAATCTGGGCGTAATCGAAGAGGCGTCGGTGCTTCTCGAATCGGGCGCCACCGCGCTGACGGGCGAAACCGGTGCGGGAAAGACGTTGGTCACCGAGGCCATCAGCCTGTTGAAAGGCGGCCGGGCCGAACCTTCCCTCGTGCGCCCGGGCGCCGACGAGGCCGTGGTCGAAGGCCGCTTCGTGGATTCCGAAGGTGTCGAGTACGTGGTCCGGCGGGTGCTTCCTGCAACCGGCCGCAGCCGGGCCTATCTCAACGGCGGACTCTCGACTGCGTCGGTCCTCGAGGAGATGATTGGGCCACTTATCGAGATCCATGGCCAACACGGACAACAGACCATGCTCAAGTCGGCGATGCGCCGAAGTGCACTGGACCGATATGGCAAACATGATCTGGCGCCGCTGGCGCTCGCTACCGAGTCTTTGCGTCAAGCCCTGATGGACCTCGAAGCGCTCGGTGGCGATGAAATTTCGCGCAACCGCGAAATGGAGTTGTTGCACTACCAGCTTGACGAGATCAATGGTGCGGCAATCGTTGATGCTGGCGAAGATGATCGACTTGCAGCTAAAGAGATTGCACTTGGTGACGCTGGCGCCCATGGTGAAGCTGCCGAAGCGGCCATTGAGCTGCTGTCGGTCGATGGGGCAGCTGGGTCAGCGGTGGCCGAAGCACTTGCTGCGGTCCTGGACCGCGAACCATTTGCGCCGATTGCAGATCGGCTCTATGGGATTCAAGCCGAGATGACTGACATCGTCGAAGAACTCCGGACGACGACTAGCAGCATCGACGATGACCCCGCGTCCCTGCACGAACTTCAGGCCCGGCGCGAGGTCCTTACCGGGTTGCGACGCAAGTACGGCGTCGATCTTGCTTCGGTGCTTGAGTTTGGAGCCCAAGCCCAGGCCCGACTCGACGAGATTCGCAATCACGCAGAACTGGCGACCGAAGTTGCTGAGCGTATCGAACGGCTCGAGGGCGAAAAGGCCTTCGCCAGTGCTGAGTTGCTCGCAGCTCGTCAGGCCACTGCTCCCAAGTTGGCCAAGAAGGTGCAAGCCGAGCTGCGTCGTTTGGCGCTGCCAAAGGCTCAGTTCGAAATCCATGTCGAAGGCGAGGCTGGCCGCGACATTGAGTTCGTGGTGTCTATGAACCCAGGTTCACCGGTGCTGTCGGTGGCCAAGGTCGCTTCGGGCGGCGAGTTGTCTCGCATCATGTTGGCGCTGCAGCTGGTGGTCGGCGGCGACACCGAGTCGGTGATCTACGACGAGGTCGATGCTGGTGTCGGTGGCGAAGCGGCCTTAGCCATCGGTCAAGCACTCGCCGGCGTAGGTGCGAGCCATCAGGTGCTGGTCGTGACGCACCTGCCGCAGGTGGCGGCGTGTGCCGATCACCAAATCAACATTGTGAAAACAATCAAGGGGAAATCCACGGCCACCGAGCTCCACGATCTGGATTTCGATGGCCGAATCGTCGAGCTCGCTCGCATGTTGTCGGGCTCACCCGACAGCGACAATGCTCGGGCTCATGCAGCCGAGCTATTGCAGTCACAAGCCTCCTCATGAACATGGGCAACGCGGCGGTGGAAATATGTGCCACAAGGTGTCGGGGACTCCGCGCCCGTACCCATTTGTCGCGTTAGTGTGAACTCCCGTGACGAAGCATATTTTCGTAACTGGCGGTGTCGCTAGTGCGCTCGGAAAAGGCCTAACGGCATCTTCCCTCGGACGACTGCTCAAGAACCGTGGCCTTCGGGTAACGATGCAGAAACTCGACCCGTACATCAATGTCGATCCTGGCACGATGAACCCGTTTGAGCATGGCGAAGTCTTTGTGACCGAGGACGGCGGCGAGACCGACCTTGACCTCGGCCACTACGAACGGTTCATCGACGAGAACCTGTCTCGGGGTTCCAATGCCACGACAGGCTCGATCTATTCTGCGGTACTCGCAGCCGAACGTCGGGGCGACTATTTGGGTAAGACCGTCCAGGTCATTCCCCANNGTCACTGACGAAATCAAGAGCCGCATTCAGCGGTTGGCCAACGATGATGTCGACGTTGTCATCACCGAGATCGGTGGCACGGTCGGCGATATCGAGATCTTGCCGTTCCTCGAAGCGATTCGGCAGATGCGCCTCGACGTTGGCCGCAACAATGTCTGTTACGTGCACGTCACCCTGGTGCCCTTCATCGGGCCGAGTGGTGAACAGAAAACCAAACCCACGCAGCATTCCGTCACTGAACTGCGCAGCCGGGGTATCCAACCCGACGCCATCGTGTGTCGCAGCGAAGATCCCATCAGCGACTCGCTGAAAGAGAAGATCTCACGCCTGTGCGACGTTCCGGTCGATGCAGTCGTAAACGCAGCCGACGCAGACAGCATCTATGAGATCCCGCTGGTCATGCATGACGAAGGCTTAGACAAGGCTGTCTGTGACCTGTTGCAGCTCGAGGGCGAACCTGATCTGACCGCGTGGCGAGATCTGGTCCATCGAGTTCAGAGTTCTGATCGGACCGTCAAGATTGGTCTGGTTGGCAAATATGTCAGCCTGCCCGATGCCTATCTGTCGATCGTTGAAGCCCTGAATCATGCCGGGTTCGAGCGCGGCGTCAAGATCGACCTCGAGTGGATCCACGCCGAAGATGTCGAGGGGTTGTTGGTCGCAAGCCGGCTCAAGGACCTCGACGGTGTGGTTATCGCTCCCGGATTCGGTGAACGGGGCGTCGAGGGCAAGGTTCGTGCCGCCAACTACACCCGCGAGAACGGCATCCCCTGTCTCGGTATCTGCCTGGGTCTTCAGGTCATGGTTGTCGAGTTCGCTCGCAACGAACTGGGGCTAACGCTCGCAAACTCGTCGGAGTTCGACGCTGGGAACAAGCCCACGCCCGATCCAGTGATCCACCTCATGGACGAACAACGCAACGTGATCGATATGGGTGGCACCATGCGACTCGGTGCCTATGTCGCTGAGCTCATCCCTCGTTCCCAAGTTGCCACGCTCTATGGCAAGAACGTTGTGTCCGAACGGCATCGCCACCGCTACGAGGTCAACCCCGCGTACCGCACCCGTTTCGAAGAACATGGGTTGGTGTGCTCAGGGCAATCACCCGACGGCAAGCTGGTCGAGTTCATCGAGCTGCCAGAGCATCCGTTCTGGGTCGGAACGCAAGCACACCCAGAGTTCAAGAGCCGTCCGAATCGTCCTGCACCACTGTTTCAAGGCCTGGTCGACGCGGCCCTCGACCGCAGCGAAGGTCGAAACCCTCAGCTCATCAATGTCGACCATCCGGCCGAGGCGCCATCCACCTCGTCGGCGAACTAACGACATCGCCCATGAGCGATAAGAAATTCTTCGTAGAGGGCGCTCGGGTTGCACACGCGGGCGCCATGGTCACGACAGAGATCTTGACCGTTCGCACGCCTCGTGGTGATCTGGTCGAACGCCAGGTTGTACGCCATCCAGGTGCGGTGGCCGTCGTCGCAATCCACGACGGTTGTGTGGTATTCGTCGAGCAATACCGAGCCGCAGTTGACGACAACCTCATCGAGATCCCTGCAGGCAAGACCGATATCCCGGGTGAACCTCTCGAGACCGCTGCCAGGCGCGAACTGATCGAAGAAGTCGGCCTCGACCCCCAGAACCTAGTGCTGCTTGGTGACTTCCTTACCGCCGCCGGTTTCTGCGACGAAGTACTCACGATCTTCGCAGCGAATGACTGCGTCGATGTCGGTCGCCAAGTCGACGGCGTCGAAGAGGAATACTCGGAGATCGTGCGGGTCCCGTTGACCGAGATCGACGACTGGCTTGTGGGCGGCAAACTTCGCGATGTCAAATCACTCGTGGGCCTGTTCTGGGCTCGCGATCTCGGCCTGCTCACACCTGCGTCCTGATCTACGCCAAACTACGGCCATGACCGAGATCCGTGAACCTCACACCGCTGATGGAGCAGTTTCTGGGGCACGGAAACCGGCCGACTCAACCCAGGTGTATTCGTGGCGCGACGTCCCTCATCTCGCTCAGCGCACCTTGTGGTCGTTACGCAAGCCAGTACCAGATGCTGCAGACGAAGCGTGGCTGCTGTCCCTACTCACACCAAACGAGTCGGTTTTGTATCGCCAAATGGCCGAGGTCGACCGCGCCCATGCGATCAGCTGCGCCCGCAGCGTGTCGACGTTCGGCGACGAAGTAGCCGTGGCATCGGCACTACATGATGTCGGCAAGACCCAGGCAGGGCTCGGAACACCCGGCCGGGTCGCCGCCAGTTTTGCAGGTCTGCTGATCTACGAACAGGCGCGTGGCTGGGGCGACAAGGGTGGCATTCGCGCCCAGATTGCCAGTTATCTCGATCACAGTAATATCGGTGCTACTGAACTTGCCAACGCGGGCGCGTCAGAACTTGCGATTAGTTGGGCCCGCGAGCACCATCTGCCAGCCGATCAAATCACCATCAAGCCGGTGGTAGCGGCAGCCCTGAAAAAGGCCGACGAATAACGCTTTCGCTAAGCCAGGAAGCCGATGTTGTCTCGAGCTCGTTCATAGACGACCTCGGCGATCTCTCGGGCCTTCTCGGCGCCAATACGCAACAGTCGCTGCGTCTCGGCGGGGTCGGCAGCTAATTCGGCATAACGCTCTTGAATGGGCTGTAGAACCGAAATGACAGCCTCGGCGGTGTCGACCTTGAGTCGGCCGTACTGTGTGTACTGCGTTGCAAGTGTCTCGGGATCGGTGTCGGTCACGGCGCTCAGGATCTCCAGCAGATTGGATACACCGGGTTTGTTGTCTCGGTCGAAACGGACCTCGTCATCGCTGTCAGTGACCGCACGCTTGAACTTCTTCTCGATGCTTTTGAGAGGTTCAAGCATCATGATCAGGCCGTTTTCGGCCTCGGCCGACTTCGACATCTTGTCATTCGGTCGTTGCAGATCCATGATCCGAGCTGCGACAGGCGGGATGACATGTTCTGGCACCACGAACGTCTCGCCGAAACGGCTGTTGAAACGCTGGGCTGCATCGCGTGCCAGTTCTAGATGCTGACGTTGATCGTCGCCGACGGGAACGAAGTTGGTGTCGTACAACAAGATGTCGGCAGCTTGAAGCGCTGGGTAGGTGAACAGTGCGCTCGAGATGAACTCGCTTCGATCGCTCTTGTCCTTGAACTGAGTCATGCGGCTGAGTTCGCCGAAGCTGACAGTGGTTTCCATAAGCCAACCGAGCTGGGCGTGCTGGGGCACCTGGCTCTGCACGAACAGGGTGCATTGCTGGGGGTCTAGGCCTGATGCCATGAGCAGCTGGCCCATGCGTAATGTGCTGGCCCGCAGGTCGGCGGGATCCTGCGGCACAGTGATTGCGTGCATGTCCACGATGCAATACACCGCATCGTGGCCATCCTGCATTCGGACATAGTTCTTGATCGCACCCAGGAAGTTGCCAAGATGCGGTTCACCGGTCGGCTGGATTCCACTGAAAACACGTTGCGTTGTCATGCGTCGATGAGCGTAGTGGCAGCGGCCCCTGCCGCTACCCGCAATTTGTACTTGGTTGCGCGTGTGTCGGCCGGTCAAGCTTGGGTCATGAGTTATGAGACGATCACATACACCGTCGAGGGCAACGTTGGACACCTGCGACTGAACCGGCCGAACGGGGCCAACGCTGTGTCGGAAGCCTTTGCCCGAGATCTGCGCGATGTCATGATCGAGATCGAGTTCGACGACGCCGTTCGCGCCGTCAGCGTGACAGCTGAAGGCAAGGTCTTCTGTGCAGGTGGTGACCTCAAAGAGTTCCATGGCATGGGCGCCGAGCTGCCCAAACACGGCGCCAAGGTGGTGGGTCCGTTCCACGCAGCGCTGTACAAAATGAACCGCATGACGAAGCCGTTCGTCGCAGGGGTCCGAGGCGCTGCCGGCGGCGCAGGCCTTTCACTGGTTGGCGCATTCGACTTGGTCATCAGCGGTGAGAGTTCGAAGTACACCATGGCCTACACCCGGGCAGGCATGACACCCGACGGCCCCTCGTCGTATTTCATCGGCCGCCACATCGGGCTGCGCCGCATGCTCGATCTCACGCTGACGAATCGGGTGCTCGACGCGGCAACCGCGGAGTCATGGGGCCTGGTGAATCGAGTAGTTGCCGATGACGAGGTCGATGCGGCAACCGCAGCCATGGCAGCGGAGCTTGCCGCTGGCGCCCCGTTTGCTACTGGCCACGCCAAGCAGGTCATCTATAACGGCTTCGAACAGCCTCTCGAAAGTGCGGGCGAGTTCGAAGGTGTCATGATCACGAACGCCATGGCCACCGCCGACGGCCAAGAAGGCATCGCCAGCTTCGTCGAAAAGCGCAGCCCCAACTGGACCGGCAAGTGAGCGGAGCTCATTGCTCTCTTCAGTCTTTGCCGAGCGCAGTCTTGTAGGCAGCGAGTACACGGTCACGGGCGAAGGCGTGGTTGACGATGGGATGGGGATAGCTGTCACCGAGGACGACACCAGCGGCGGCCAGATCGAGGGGAGGGGCCAGGTGTGGCTCGTGGATCATCTTCTTGTTCAGCCCAGCGAGCTCCGGGACCCAGGTGCGGATGTAGTCGCCATCGGCGTCGAACTTGCGGCTTTGTGTCCATGGGTTGAACACCCGAAAGTAAGGCGCAGCATCGGTGCCGCAACCCGCAACCCATTGCCAGTTGCCGACGTTCTGTGACATGTCTGCATCAACAAGTAAGTGCCGAAACCAGCGCTCGCCCTTTCGCCAGTCGATCAGTAAGTCCTTGACGAGGAACGAACCGACGATCATGCGGACCCGGTTGTGCATCCAACCGGTGTGCAGCAGTTGCCGCATGCCAGCATCGACAATTGGGTAACCAGTGGCGCCGTTTTTCCAGGCTTGGAACTCGTCGGCGTCGTTGCGCCAGGCAACCTTGTCGTACTCAGGTTTGATTGCAGCGTTGGGCATGGTGGGGTTTTGGTAGAGCAGGTGGGCGTACCAGTCGCGCCATGCCAATTGACGCACGAAACCTCGACGGCCAGCGGTAGTTTCGCCGACGACCACCGCGATCTCGCGTGGTGACAGCGTGCCAAACCGCAGGTCGGCGGACAGCCGGGATGTGCCGTCGATGGCAGGCAGGTCACGTGTATCGAGATAGTCGTCGATGCGCCCAAGGAAGTCTTCGAGCCGATCCTTTGCGGCTTCTTCACCGCCGGGATAGTCCCCCGATCTGGGATCCTGGGCAGTGTCGCGGTTGGGGAGTCCGGTGCCAGCCTGGTCTGCGATCTGTGCGGCGCCAGGGTCAGTCGCCCACGGCGACATCTCGGTCTTGTTCCACACGTTGTAGAACGGTGTGAAGACCTTCGACAGAGTGCCCTTGCCCGTCAGGACACGGCCTGGCTCGTGCACCAGAGTGCCCCAATGCGTCTGCACCCGACCGGGCAGCTTCGCAGCTACGGCCTGATCTCGCGGCACTGCGTACGGGGTGGTGTCAGTATTTCGATGGACCATGTCGGCATGCAGCGAATCGGCTACCGCGGGCACGACTACGGTTGGGTCGCCGTGTTCGACGCGGAGCCGGCCCCCTCGTTCACGGAGTTGTGTGTCGAGCGCTTGTAGATGGGCGACCAGCGCCTGTTGGCGGTAGGGCCCGGCCCGATCGAACAATGCAGGGTCGAGCACGAAGAGCGCGGTGACCTCGTCGGAGCGCTGGGTCGCGGCGGCCCAGGCCGGGTTATCGCCCAGCCGTAGGTCCCGTCGAAACCACACAAGATGATGTATCGAAGCAGTCATCGGCATCGACTGTATGTCGCCGAGACACATCTCGGCAGGCTCAGTGAGGTTTCGGGGTCCGGCCGTTTGGTGACACTGGCGTTTGGCCTGACTTTCGCCCCTATGACGCTCGGAACGGAACTCAATCGGTAACCTCGGGCCCGTGAGTGTTGCTGTATCGACGCCCGTATTTGACGGGCCCTTCGACTTGCTGCTGCACCTGATTTTGAAAGACGAAGTCGACCTCTACGAAGTGTCGCTGTCATCGGTCGTCGACGCGTACGTCACGGCGCTCGAACAGATGGACACACTCGAACTCGAAGTCGCCACGGAGTTCCTGCTCATTGCAGCCACGCTGGTCGAGCTGAAGAGTCGCCGACTGCTTCCTGATCCGCCGGGATCTGATCTCGACGAAGAACTTGCGTTGTGGGAAGAACGAGATCTACTACTGGCTCGTCTACTCGAATGTAAAACATTCAAAGACGCCGCCCAGTCGTTGCAGGTGCTCAGTGCCGAGGCC
>DNHM01000024.1:791-3363 GCA_003485885.1 Acidimicrobiaceae bacterium | reverse complement strand
TGCATGAACATGGTGGGTTCGGCCAACTCGTTCACGTGATGAACCCAGGCTGTTTCGGCGTCGGACTCTGCCTCGAGCAGTTCAATGCCCGAGCCGTCCATATGGCGGATGATGTCGGTGATCATCTCGACGTGCTGCTCGATGGCTATTGGCATGTTGGAGAGCACCGATGGCGATCCAGGACCAGTAATCATGAACATATTGGGAAATCCAACACTGGTAAGCCCGAGGTAGGTCAGCGGCCCGGCTTCCCACTTGTCCTTGAGTTTCTCGCCGGAGCGACCGCGAATGTCGATCTTGTTAAACGACCCGGTCATGGCGTCGAACCCCGTGGCGTACACGATGACGTCGAAGTCGTGCTGCTCTTCACCAGCCAAGATGCCGGTCTCGGTGATTTCGTTGATCGGTTCGACGTTGATGTCGACCAGGCGGACGTTGTCGCGGTTAAACGTGTCGAAGTAGTTGGTGTCGATAAGCACTCGTTTTGAACCGAACGGGTGGTCTAGTGGCAGCAGTTTCTCCGCGACTTCAGGGTCGTTGACCATCTCTTTGATCTTTTCCCGGATGAACTCGCCAGCCAGTTCGCTGGCCGGAAGGCTGGTGCGAAGGTCTGAGAACGAGTTGAACATGAACTTGAAGCCTCCGTCTTCCCAACTCTGTTCCAAGATCTCTCGCCGTTCTTCGTCGTCCACATCGAGCGCTGAGCGATCCTGCACGTCGTAGGGGAAGCCACCAACCGAGTGGCGGGCCTTGTCATAGA
This sequence comes from Acidimicrobiaceae bacterium, assembly GCA_003485885.1. Lineage (GTDB taxonomy): Bacteria > Actinomycetota > Acidimicrobiia > Acidimicrobiales > UBA10347 > UBA10347. The sequence continues at coordinate 2,603 of DNHM01000024.1, read as the reverse complement.
TTGCTTCGTAACGCGTCTTGATCTCGTCGAGCACCGCCTTATCGACGTTTCCGTGCCGGGCCGGGATCATGTATTGCGGGGTGCGCTGGAAGACGGTGAGATGTTCGGCTTCGGCAGCGATAACGGGGATCGATTGCACCCCGCTGGAACCAGTGCCGATAACAGCGACCTTCTTGCCAGCGAAGTCGACTCCCTCGTGTGGCCATGCACCGGTGTGATACGCCTCACCAGTAAAGGTGTCTCGACCGACGAAGTCAGGAATCTGACCTGACGAGAGACAGCCGATGCCGGTAATGAAGTAGCGGCAGCGATAGTGCTCGCCCTTGTCAGTTTTGACGTCCCACCTATTGGTGGATTCATCGAAGTGTGCCGAGGTAACTCGTGTCTCGAACGACATGTTGCGCCGCAGGTCGAAGCGGTCGGCCACATGGTTCAGGTAGTTGAGAATCTCTGGCTGCTCCGGATACTTGCCGCTCCATTCCCATTCCTGCATGAGATCCTGGTCGAAGGCGAAGCAGTATATGTACGCCTCCGAGTCGCAGCGGGCGCCCGGGTAACGGTTCCAATACCAGGTGCCGCCGACGCCAGTACCGGTTTCGATCACGTGGACGTCGAGTCCGAGCGTGTCTCGTAGGCGGTGGTTCATGAACAGACCGGAGAACCCAGCCCCGATCACCACTGCGTCTAGCTCTCGTACCGCTGTTTCTGTCGACATTCCACAACCCTAGAACAGGTTGCTGTGTTGACGAACTTGCGCTGCATGGGAAACTCGATACCTGGCTCCGAAATCGTGGGACCGATCGGTGTCATTGTTCGAGCCGGTCTGAGCAGCAACTCGGGCTGGGTGACAAGGAAGTTACTTCCGGAATAGTTGCGCTGGTCGTCTCCGCAAACCGTCAAGCTTCGGCCTTTCGTCACGGCCGTCTCGATTGCAGCTATAACTGAAGATGAGTCGTCTGACTGCGGCCAATTCCTTCGCGCTGACTTCAACGGCGATACCACTGGTGTCCAGTACATCTTCAAGATCGACGATGGCGCAGTAGCCGATATCTGCTGACGAGCAGACAGGCGTTGGTTTGGCGCCGAGCGCTATTCTCTGGCGATGAAGCACTCCACGAGACGTCGATTGGATGTTTTCCTCCTGGGCCTCGGCGCTGCAGCTGTGGCGGTTGCCGCATCCGTTGGTGCGGCGATTGGCGATACCGAGCGGATCGGTGACTATTGGTTACAGGCCGCTATCGCAGACGATGGGCGGGCGCAGATCGTAGAGGTCATCGACTACGACTTCGGCCCCAACCAGCGCCACGGCATCTTCCGAGACGTTCCCGATGTCGACTGGAGGACGCCGGTGACGATCAGCTCGTCGACGGCCCCTGACGGGTTCATGGCCATGCCGGAATTGGGTGGCGTCTTGTGGCAGGTCGGTGATCCTGACGTGACGATCTCGAATCGACACCGGTATGAGCTTTCGCATGCGATCGAAACCCTGGTCGAGGGCGACAGGTTGTCGTGGAATGCGATCGGTCTCGAGTGGACCGTGCCGATCAACCACGCCGAGATACATGTGACTGCTGGTCATGAGTTCACCGAGATTGCGTGCCATCGGGGTTCGAGCGGTGCTCAAGGTGGCTGCGAGGTCACACAGATCGAGCCCGGTCACCTGATCGTCTCGGTCGACGGGCTCGAAGCGGGCGAAGCAGTGACGGTCGAAGGCACGCTTGCAACGGCGCTGGTGACAGAGGCCCCGACTGTTATGGCACCGCAAGGACCTGCGGAGGACCCCGGAAGCGGCTGGCTCGCTCCGGGACTGGC
>DNHM01000024.1:0-758 GCA_003485885.1 Acidimicrobiaceae bacterium | reverse complement strand
CGCTTGTGGCCGGCGCAGCGGCTTCCCGCCGGATCCGCTACCTGGGCAGAGAGCAGGTGTGGTCGGGAGGTGCGGCCGATGCGGCGTTCGGGCCGCTGTCCGGGGATGTCGCTGGAGTCGAACTTGTCGACCATGAACGGCTCGCCGAGATGGCCAGCATCGAGTTCGCATCGCCGCAAGGGCTGAGCGCCGCGGCCGGTGGCATCATTCACGCTGAAGGAGTCAATTCTGAGCACCAGATCGCATGGCTCATCGAGTGTGCGATTCGCGACGAGGTGCGTCTGGAAGAGAACCACGACGACTTTGTGCTGTCTCGGGGCCCCGCCGAGCCTGACCCAGCGGTAGCGGGACGTCTCCGGGCGATTTTCGCAGGTGGGGTCAACCGGATAGAACTCGGCACGTACGACAGCGGGTTCGCAGCAGCGTGGGAAGGCCTGGCAACCGAGCTAGAGGAGTGGCGTGAGGCGAGCGGGCTCTGGGACCAGCGGGGCCACCAACGACGCTCGTCGGCTCAGGTCTTCGGCGTACTCGGCGCTTTTGTTGGCTTGGTTCTTGCAGCCGTTGGCGGGGGCCTAGCCAATCGGTTCGGGCCGGTCTGGGTCGTGCTGTGCGCCGTCGGTGCACTGTTAGCCGGTGCATCGCTGGCGGCGCTGATCCGATCGTGGGAGTTGCCGATTCGCACGCCGCAGGGATCGGCGCGCTGGATACAGATTGAGTCGTTCCGTCGCTCCATAGCGGCATCCGAAGCTCGCCATGCC
>DNHM01000572.1:8869-9030 GCA_003485885.1 Acidimicrobiaceae bacterium | reverse complement strand
ACACCTTGCTCCTCGAAGCGGCGAACGACCTCCTGGTTGTGCACGATCTCGTGGTAGCAGTACACCGGCGGCGGGAACGTGCGCACCATGGTGGCCAGCGCCTTGATCGCCATCTCTACGCCTGCGCAGAACCCTCGGGGCGCTGCCAACAAAACCTGATC
>DNHM01000572.1:3473-8794 GCA_003485885.1 Acidimicrobiaceae bacterium | reverse complement strand
GAAAAGTTATGTTCCCCTGGGGAGGTAACTTTTCGCTTCGGTCCAGGATCAGTGCGGCGTCGAGGCGCAGAGTTCGTTCGCGCTCCTCGGCACATCGGGTTCTGGCCACGTCGTCGGCGCGAGTTGGCGAACTTGTTGGAACGACATGCGTGGTTCTCCAGCGGCATCAACCAGCACCAACCACTCCCGTCCCTTGGAATCAGATTGACCGTTGGTGGGCGGTTCATCACCACGGCGATACGAATAACCGAGCAGCTGGCGATAGAACTCGGCGGTGCCTCGGGCGTCAGTTGTGTCGGGCACCACCGCCCGCAATACCGGAAATGAGTGACCCATGACCACAGTCTGCAAAACACCGAGATGCGATGTTCCGTGGGGAGATCACGCCGCTCAGCACTGTGGTAGTCGATGGCGTAACCGATGGCACGGAGTGCATTGACGGGCGCCGCCTAGACTGAATGCCCTATGAGTGCGCCGGTCGTGGTTGACCTCGAAGAAGGTTCCCCGGCAGATATCGCCGGTGTGGCTATTGGTGACACCGTGGTGGCGCTCAATGGCCAGTACCCACGCGACGTGATTGAGTGGCAGCGCCTGGTCGATGAGCCCGACCTCGAACTTGAAATCGATCGTGGCGGTCTCACCGTGACCATCGAAGTCGAGAAACGAGCCGGTCAGCCGCTCGGCATCGACGTCGATGCGGCTCTGTTTGACCGGGTCCGTACGTGCGACAACCACTGCGATTTTTGTTTTATTTACCAACTGCCCAAGGGCATGCGCCGCACGTTGTATCTCAAGGACGATGACTACCGACTCTCGTTTCTCTACGGCAACTTCACCACGCTGACTCGTTTTACCGAAGCCGACCTTGAGCGTGTCATCACGGAACGCCTGTCGCCGCTCTACGTCAGTATCCATGCCACGGACCCCGATGTGCGCACCCACATGCTGCGTAACAAGCGTGGTGCCATGAGCCTGCGATGGCTCGAAGCGATCCTCGAAGCTGACATCGAAGTGCACGGCCAAATCGTGTGTTGCCCAGAGGTCAACAACGGCCAGGTGCTCGAACAGACCCTGGCAGGTGTGCTCGATCGTTACGAACAACTCGCCAGCATTGCCGTCGTACCCCTTGGCGTCAGCAAGTTCTCGCCGGTCGATCACATGCGGCCGCACACCGTTACCGAAGCACGCGAAGTTGTAGAGATCGTCGAGCGCTGGCAAGGCATCTTCAACGATGTGCTCGGCCATCGCATGGTTTTTGCCGCCGACGAGTATTACCTCCGGGCCGAGCTTCCGTTCCCTGGCGCCGATTCCTACGACGACGTTGACCTGCACGAAGACGGCATCGGCATGGCCGTCACCTTTGCCCGTGAATTCCGGGGCGAGGTCGACGATGCAACAAACACGGCGAGCGGTTTCTTTGCTTGGGTCGAAGGTGCTCCTGCCGAGGGGTACCGAGCCGAGCGAACCGACACGGCCACCGGCCCTATCGCCGCCACTGCAGTCACGCTGAGCAGTCGCCCGAAGAAGGATCGCCCGATCGGCGTGCTGACTGGAACACTCGGTGCACAGGTGCTCGAACCGCTGATCGCCGACGCCAAACCGCAAGCCCCAACACGTGTTATCCCCGTCGAGAATGACTTCTTCGGTGGAAACGTTGGCGTGACCGGCCTGATGGTCGGTGCAGATCTTCAACGGGTGCTGGCAGGCGAACCTGAAGGTGACCGGTATCTTCTACCTGATGTGTGCCTATCGAATGGGCGCTTCCTCGACGGTCTGACAGTCGACGATCTACCCCGGCTGGTCGAAGTTATTTCGACCGACGGCATCTCCCTACGGAAAGCGATCGGCGCATGAGCGAATACATCGGCGACGACTACGAAGAAATCACTCCCGACATGATCCCGGCCGGCGACCTGCCGACGGTCGCCATCATCGGACGTCCCAACGTGGGCAAGTCCACGCTGATGAACCGGATCGTTGGCAAACGTATTGCCATCGTCGAAGAGAAGCCGGGTGTCACCCGTGACCGCAAAGAGATCGTGACCGACTGGCTCGGTCGGTTCTTCACTGTGGTCGACACGGGCGGTTGGATCCAGAACAACGACGATCTCGACAAGAAGGTCACGCTGCAGAGCGAGCAGGCCGTGGCCGAGGCCGACCTCGTGTTGTTCGTGGTCGATGTCACTGCCGGCGTCAGTGCAGAAGACGCCCAGGTCGCTGATCTTATTCGCCGTCGGAAGGGCCCAACCCTGCTTCTAGCTAACAAGGTTGATCACTCTGGGTTGAAGCCCCAAATGTGGGAGCTCATGTCGCTTGGTATCGGTGAGCCTCATCCAATCAGCGCCATGCATGGCGACGGTGTGGCCGACGTGCTTGACGAAGTCATCAAATTGCTGCCGCCGGTCGACGACGATGAGATGGACAAGATGTCCACTGCGGTCATCACCGATCCCGATGCTGCGTATCTGTCGGTCTCTATTGTGGGCCGACCAAACGTGGGTAAGTCAACGTTGTTCAACCGGCTGGTGGGCGAGGATCGTGCCGTGGTGCACGATATGCCAGGCACGACCCGAGACAGCATCGACACTGTGGTCTCAACCGACAAAGGCGACATCCGTTTCGTCGACACCGCAGGCATGCGCCGCAAGTCCCGGATCGACGAAGACACCGAGTATTACTCGATGGTTCGGGCGCTGAATTCAATCGACAAATCCGACGTTGCGCTGCTCGTGATCGACGCCACTATGGGTGTTACCCACCAGGATCAGAGGCTCGCTGAACGTATCGACGGCGCTGGCTGCCCGATCGTGGTGATTCTGAACAAGTGGGAGATGCTCGACGCCGACGGCCGCGAAGCCATGGACACGGCTGTCGAACGCAAGCTGCACTTCATGGGTAATTCGCCGATGCTTAAAATGAGCGCACTGACGGGTAGGGGGGTGCATCGGCTGTTGCCGGTGTTGCAGGAGACCATCAGCGACTATCACCGCCGAATTCCGACTCGTGAAGTCAACCAGGTCATGCGAGCAGCACAACAGGCCCAGCCTGCCCCGGCTGGTGGCCGTGTGTTGTACGCAACCCAGGGTGCGGTCGATCCTCCTACCTTCGTGCTTTTTGCCAACAAGACGCTGCCAGCTACCTATCTTCGTTATCTTGAGCGTTCGCTTCGCGAATCCTTTGATCTGGGTGCCACGCCGATCAAGATCCGGGTGCGTCGTCGCGACGAATGATCAGGCGTTGCGCAACCCTGGCATTGTGGATCGCAGCCCAAGCATTGCGGGTGATTGTGTCGTGCACACGTCACTCCAAGGCCGAAAGTCTGCAGGCAGCAGAACTGGCGGCACTTTGACGAGTACGCTGAGAATCGCATGAACATCGTCTTGGCCATCGCAGCTGCTGCCTGTGCAGTTGCCGCCCTTGTGTGGGCTAGGTCGGCGCGCATGCGTTCCGGGCTTATTGACAAGCTCGAAGAAGATGTCAAGGCTGCGGCTGACAGCTCCAACTCCTTTATTGCGCTGCAACTTGCTCGTATTGGTTTCCGTAAGGAGATGCACACGGTTGCGGTCTACGCCATCCTGGCCATCGGTCTGGGTGTGCTTGCCGCGAGTAACACCATCGACTCGGCTCGTTTGCTTGGACTCGCGATTGTTCTGCCAGCAATCGTCAGCGTGTCGTGGTGGCGCACAACTGGCAACGAAATCGCCATGCTTCGCCAGCAGCTCAGTATCGAGAAACGGGCTGAAGAAGCACTCGAGCAAGAGAATCTGGCTCCTAAGGCATGGGCAGCACGTCTTGCACCCGATGAATTGCCTGACCTGACCGACTTCGAGGTCGGCCGCGTCTACCAAGCCGGTTCAGGTCTGATGGCTGGCGACTTCTTCGATGTGTTCCGGGTCGACCGCAACAGAGTCGCCGCAGTCATCGGCGATGTTGCCGGCAAGGGCATCGAGTCATCAATCACGGCGTTCCAGGCCAAGTACCTGTTGCGAGTGTTCCTTCGCCAGTTCCGTGACCCGGCGCAAGCGCTCGAAGAGCTCAACGAACAGATGAGCCAGACAGGCCATAGCGAAGAGTTCATCTCGCTGGTTGTGGTTGTCTTTGACACCGACGCCGGAACGCTGCGTTTCTCCTCGGCAGGTCACCCTGCCGCCTGGGTGTGGCACGAACGCGAGGTTCAGCCGTTGCGTTCAACCGGGCCGTTGCTCATGCTGGCACCAGGCTCGAGTTACTACAGTCGAGAGATCGAGCTGGCTATGGGCGACATGGTCGTGTTGTACACCGATGGTCTGGCTGAAGCCCGCCGGGGCGACGAACTCTTCGGCGAAGACCGCATTGCCGCATTGTTACGCCGTGACCCCACAGTGGCGCCCGACGTATTGTGTAAGTCGCTCCTCGAAGCGGCCCGCAACTTCGCCGAGGGTCCAGTCGAAGACGACGTGGCAATTTTGGCCGTGAAGCGAATCTGAGCGAGTCACCGTGATTCCAGACAATGAGATCCCAGACCATGAGACGTCAAACGCTGAGACGTCAGACGCTGAGATGCCTGTGATTGAACAAACCCAATCGTTTCCTGGCGCGTTCTGCGAACCGTGTAACAAATGGCGTAAACCAAACGCGCTGCTGGCCAATGGCAGCTGTCCTCGATGCGGTACTCAACTCGATGAAAACGCCGGAGCTGTTGCCGCTTCCGCAAAAGCGCAGGACGCTCCCAAGATTCCGTGGCACTTCTGGGTCATGGTCGCTGCGACCGCCCTTTACCTGGGATGGCGTGTCTTCCAAGGCCTGCAATCCCTCTTCTGAGACCGGGTTTCTCACCGCGCGTTATGGCGGTACCGCAGCCATAAACCACCCCAAGATTCTTGGAATCAGGGCGGTACGTCTGGGCCAGGCCGGTAGTCTGGTGGCTGTCACACGGGCTGTGGCGCAGTTTGGTAGCGCGTCCGGCTGGGGGTCGGAAGGTCGAAGGTTCAAATCCTTTCAGCCCGACTACAGCAGTGCACCCAACCGGGCTTCTGAGCAGTCCGATGTAACGAGCAGCAACGCGTTATTTGGACCGCTTCACTCGAATCGTTTCGCCGTCTAACTCGCGACCGTTTAGTTGCAGCATTGCCGCTTTAGCATCGCCGGGTTTAGGCATTTCGATGAAGCCGAACCCCTTTGACAACCCAGTCTCGTCGTCATTCACGACCACACACGACTGCACCGGACCAAACGGTTCGAATAAGTCCCGCAGGTCCTTCTCCGTGGTCTGACGTGACATATTCCGAACAAGCAGGCGCATGTCCAGAATCTTATCGGTGGGTCTTGATGTCAGCCTGGGT
>DNHM01000572.1:0-3333 GCA_003485885.1 Acidimicrobiaceae bacterium | reverse complement strand
GGCCACAGGAGTTGCTCGATCGCAGCTGCATTCTGGGGCAGAGCGAAGAGGAAACCTTGGGCCTGGTCGCAACCCATGGAGCGCAACATAGCAAGTTGCGCCTCGGTCTCGACCCCCTCAGCAACGACGGTGATGTCGAGGCTGCGCCCAAGGGCGATCACCAAGGCGATGATGTTGTTGTCGAGATCCTCGGTGTCCAGTTCAGCCATGAACGATTGGTCGATTTTGACTGTGTCGATAGGCATTTCGCGCAAGTAGGTAAGCGAGCAGTAGCCCGTTCCGAAATCGTCGAGGGCAATCTCGGCGCCAAGATCCCGCAGCTCCTGCAACCGCATTGCAGCGAGGCTGATATTCGAGCTCAGCGCCGTCTCGGTCAATTCGAAGGTAAAACCAGATGCCTCGGCGCCGGTCTCCTTGAGAATACGTTTGATACTGGGCAGCCAGTCAGAGTGCGCTAGTTCGCGTGCGGACACGTTGATGCTGGACCGGAGCTCGTTGTCTGGATGGGCCATCCGCCAACGAACCTGATGTTGGCACACCGTTTCGAAGATGAGCTGGCCAAGCGGCATGATGAGGCCGCTCTCCTCTGCTACCGGGATGAACTCGCTGGGGCTGATTGGACCCTTGCCAGGCTGATTCCAACGGGCCAATGTTTCGACCGACCGTATAGAACCGGTCGCTAGCTCAATAATTGGCTGGAAGTGCACATCGACCGAGCGTTGTTCGATAGCAGACCGCAGTGAATGCTCAAGAGCATCACGCTCTTCGATGCTGATGCGCATCTGTGGGCCATAAAACGTTGTGCAACCCCGGCCGTCAGACTTCGATCGATACATGGCGACGTCGGCGTTCGAAATCAATTCGTCCGTGTCGACGCTGAGATCGCTGGAAGCAACGCCGATACTGCAGCTCACGTTGGCTCGCTGGTCAAAGACAGTAAATGGTTGAGCGAGCGTTTGATGGATGACAGCTGCAAGGTCACCAAGAGGCAGAGAGGACGTAGACGGGTCGTGAACGACAATAAACTCATCACCGCCAAATCGGGCGCATAAGGCATCATCGCTAATCTTTGAACGTAATCGTCGGCCGACCTCGCGTAAAAGTTCATCGCCGACCTTGTGGCCACGAGAATCGTTTACGATCTTAAATTGATCGAGGTCGACGAACAAGACGCTAATAGGCCTCGGGTCGACAGCGTTCGACTTCAACAGCATGCTGAGCCTGGTCCGTGCATGGTCCCGATTCGGGAGCCCGGTGAGCTCATCATACGTTGCCTGATGCTGCAACTGTTGTCTGAACGCTACCCGTTCGGAAATGTCTCGGACTAAGACCGTATGGCTGACGTCGCCATCGTCGCCATGTCGAGCGCTCGCAGTGACGTGCACAGGTAACGTTGCGCCGCCAGTTCGGTGAGCAGCCATCTCGACGCCGGCTGCACCTGCTGAGGCAGCAATTTCGAGCAACTCATGGGCCCGTGCATCAGGGCTTGAAAGCAGATCAGAAGCCATATGACCGCTCGCCGATGCGCCTGCGAGACCAAAGATTTCCTTGGCCGACGGGTTCATCCGAGAAATACTGCCGTTAGGTGCGACAACCAGAATTCCGTCGACGGCATGATCGAAGACCGCATTCGCCCGGTCGCGCTCTGTCTCGATCAGGCGATTGAGCGCCTCAACTTCGGCTCGTTTATGTTCGTCCTTGGCGGCCGCTTCGACAAGGCCGTCAGCCATCGAATCAACCTCGACTGCGAGTCGCTGGAGCTCGCCGCTGTAGGCCTGTCTGCTTCGATGATTTCGGTCACCGCCGCTCACTGCTCGCGCTGAGGCTACGACCTCTCGTACCGGTGTCCAGATCGACCTGCTGATGGCGAGTGACAGGATAAGAACCAGCGTCATAGCGACCAGGAGGGACACCAACACGGTGGAAGTGAACGTGCTGACGCCAAGCAGAGCCTCGCTTCGATCCATTTTGACGACGACGCCCCAGTCGGCGCTTGGGAGGTAGCGGGTGACAGCCAGGACTTCTTGTAGGCGATAGTCGACCGTGTTTTCGAACCTTCCCTCGATGCCGTTGACGGCGAGGGTGATCGGTGCCGTCGCGTTAGATGCAGGAATCATCACTTCGAGTGCGGCGTTATCTTTGAACCGCATAGGCGGGATCATCAGGGCACCTTCTTCGGTCTGGCGAGCAATGCTGGTTTCGCCGGTAAGGCTGAGGCCGCTGTAATCGTTCACCATGTCGGCAATTGGTGAGCTGTCGGTTTCGATGCTGATCCAGCCGGCGATCTGGCCGTCGATGATTACCGGGCGGGTCGAGTACGCACTTGGTTGGCCGTTAGCCCCGACGAGCATGAGGCTGGACTGGTCTTGCTGTGGTGGTCCGAGTCCCTCTGCTCGGTAACGATCGGGAGCACCTTCGTCAACGGACGCCAACAGTTCGCCATTCGTCTGATGGAGACTGATGTTGACGAGTCGATCGCTCGATTGCATCAAGCTTGCGAGTGTCGTGACGAGTGTCTCGCTATCGATGTTTGGGGTTTCATCAATCGACGATAATGCCGTGCGCAATATCTGGTTCGAAGTCCGCAGCTCAGAGATCTCGATATCGGATGTAATCAGTCGATCGAGTTGGCCGACTTGAGCGTTTGCGATGCCATCGAGACGCTCGAATGCGGATTCGACTGCAGCGTCCCGCTGATGGGTGATCGTGAGTGCAGCGACGCCAAGCAGGGGAATGAGGGCAGTGATCGCTACCGCACACATCAAACGGCTCGGCGTTGACGTGAGTCGGCGTAGAGCTGATCGTGACATTGCCATCCTCAGAACTGATGGGCAGGGCCCACGATCTCCACTACGCGCCTGGTGTGCAACTGCAGGCGCTGAGAGTGGGCAAGGATGGTCAAAAGTCTTGTGTGTCAGAACGGAGACTGTGCTCTCAGTCGCGTTGTTGCCAGCGCAGCATTCAATTAGAGCCGAGCCGAGGTTAAGGCATCGAGACCGAGGTCGTTTCGGAGTTCGACTGACATGCCAGCAGTACCAGGGTCGAGGGGCGTACCGGTGGCATCGGCGATGCGGGTCATCATGTGGAAGTTTGCGACAACGGCGGCAGCGTCGATGAGGTGATCAGCGCCGAGCCTGGTGGTGACTTCGTCGCGTACCGCTGCCAGGTCGTCGCCATCACCGAAGCACGCTTCGACGAATGACACCAGCAGCTTGCCGTCGGTTACGCCCGCTCCTTGGTCGAGGAAGCTGGGGTTGATTTGGGCATCGACGTTGAGACCGCTCAGACCGAGCAGTGTTGCGTGAGACGTCGTTCAATAGAAGCAGTCATTCA
>DNHM01000540.1 GCA_003485885.1 Acidimicrobiaceae bacterium | reverse complement strand
ATCGGCTGGCTGGTCCTGGCCTCTGATGCCACCCACTACTACGAGAACTTCGAGGCCGAACGGCCGTTCCCGATCGTGTTCGACATCGGCGCCATGCTCGAGGCCTTCGACACACTGCAACGACTGGCAGATCGACCCGAGCTGGTGGTGCCCGGCCACGATCCTCTGGTGCTCCAGCGTTTTGACATAGCTGGCCCCGGCCTAGACGGCATCGCGGTCCGACTCGACCGACCACTGCCCCCACCAACCAACTCCTGATGAAGGGTGTCTCCATGGATATTGATGTCGAAAGCTTTCGCAACCGCCGTAACGATCAGCGCTGGAACCGGGTCTCGGTTGGCGACGTCATCGAGCGCATCACCTGGAGTACACCAGACAAAGAGTGTTTGATAGCGACTCCCGAAGCCACCGTGAACCCAGCACATGCCCGGGTCACTTATGCCCAAGCCAACGGTCTCATCAACCGCGTGGCCAACGGGCTTTTGGCTAGAGGGCTTCCCCCGGCAGCCCGCGTCGCGATGCTGGTTGAGAATTCGGTCGAGGCATGGCTCTCCAAGGTCGCAATCGCCAAAGCGGGCCTGGTGGCAGCGCCGGTCAATATCATGATGGCGCCCGACGTGATCATCGACTGCCTAGAGCGTGTCGGCGCTGAGTTCGTGATCGCCGACGCGGCGCAATGGGAAACTCATGGCGATGACTTGATCGCGACCGGGCTGACGCCGATCATGATGATTGGTGGCCCCGACGGCGGTGACGTGGCTTCCTTCGATGACTTCATCGCTGATGAGAGCACCGATGAACCAGACGTCACCATCCACGGCGACGATATTTGGGAAGTGCTGTTCACATCTGGCACAACTGCCAAGCCCAAAGCGGTGATGATCTCGCACACCTACACCTACATGTGTGCCATGAGCCAGATCATGTCGATGACCCGAGGGTTGGAACACGAACAAGATCTGAGGCATGCAACCTTCACCCCCATGACCTTCCACATCGGCGACCATCTCATGGTGTTTGGCCCCCTGATGGCGGGTGGCACCGTGATCATGGGAAGCAAACCCGACGGCAAAGAGATGGCCCAGGCGTGCACAGACGAGGACGTGACCTGCCTGTTTGGTGGATCACCGCAGTTCATCGAAGGCCTCATTCGCGAGTGCCACGAGAACCCTGACACCTATGACCTGTCTGCCATGACATCGATGTTCTACGCCTGGGCGCCACTTGACCCACAATCATTCGAGGCGTTCGAAGCGCTGACCCGCCCTGACCTTGTCTGCTGGGAACTCATCGGCCAGACCGAATGTTTGGCGCCTCATCGCTTCTTCCTGAATCGGCACCGAGAGTTGTTCGAAGCAACCGCGCCAGCGCAAAACTATGTCGGCGTGCCAGCGCCCCTGCTGGGGTCAACCGTCATGGACGCTGACGGCAATGACTTGCGCGGCCAGCCCGGTGTCCACGGAGAAGCGGTGTATCGATCGCCCGCCATGTTCTCCGGTTATTACGGCGATCCCGAAGCAACCAAAGAGGCCTTCAAGGGCGGCTGGATGCACTCCGGCGACACCTTCACCTATGACGAAGACAGCCACCGGATCATGGTGGATCGCTACAAGGACATGGTGAAGTCCGGCGGCGAAAACGTTTCCTCGATCCGCGTTGAATCAGTGCTGCAACAGCATCCATCCATCGCCCGTGCTGCCGTCGTTGGGGTTGCTGACGACACCTGGGGCGAAATGGTAACGGCTTGTGTGATCCTTGCGCCGGACGAGGAGTTTGACGAATCGGCAGTGATCGCGTTCTGCCGCGACCGACTAGCAGGCTTCGAAACGCCGAAGCGGGTCATCGCCATGGACAGCTTTCCCGAGACTGTCGGCGGCAAGATCCTGAAGTACAAGTTGCGCGCTGACCTTGCCGAAACCCCGAGAGTTCTCTAACCGCCCAAGATGGCGAAGGTGCCGGCCGAGGTTGCGAGGAGCCGTTCGTCGTCGCCCACAACGCGTGCTTCGAGGTGCACGATGCTGCGGCCCCGTTTTACCACCGTTGCTGTCGCCGTCATGCCGCCCGACATGGCCGGTCGAATGAACCGCAGCGAGACCTCGATGCTCGCGCAATACACGCCGGGTTCCTCGATCACGCTCATTGTTGACTTACCCATAGCGGTGTCGGCCAACGCGAACAGAACTGCACCGTGCACCACACCGTTCGGGTTCAGATGTTCAGGTCCAATGTCGAGCGTGGCAATCCCGACGCCAGGTTCATCGCCAGTCATCTCCATCCCCAGATAGGACTTCAGCGGGAACTCCCCGTATTCCTCTGGTGAATCGTTGGCGTCGTTGTCGGTCATAGGTGTGACCCTATTCGTCCTCCCAGCCAGCACCTCAGCTTGCTTCTAGCGGTGCCTGGCATCGATGATTCTCTTATGACTGCTCCTTCTAGTGAAGACACACCGGTCGATCCCTTTCACGACATACCCGAACCCGAGACCGATGTCGTCCGGTCAGGCGAGGACCTCGACTGGGGCGCCATCGAGGCATTATTGCGGCTCGAACTCCCGCCAGAACTCATCAACAGCGGTGAGTTTCACGTGCGCCAATTCCCGAACGGGTCGGCGAACCTGACCTATCTCATTGCGTTCGGTGACCACGAACTGGTCCTGCGCCGACCTCCCTTCGGCACGATTGCGCCTGGTGCCCACGACATGCGGCGCGAATACAAAGTGCTATCGCAGCTGTGGCGAAGCTTCGACAAGGCGCCTCGGGCGTACGTGTTGTGCGACGACCACGATGTGGCCGGCGCCGATTTCTTTGTGATGGAGCGCCGCCATGGCGAGGTCATTCGAGGTGTGATCCCACCAACGATGCGTCATCATGACCGGGTCGGGCATCGCATGGGCATGGCTCTCGTTGATGCCATGGCCGAGTTCCACCTCTTGGATCCCGTGACTGCTGGGCTGGGAGACCTCGGCCGTCCCGACGGTTTTATGGCCCGCCAGGTCGCCGGTTGGAAGAAGCGTTGGGATCTTGTCGCTGACCCTGCCTATGACCAGGCCATGGCAGCGCTGCACGCACGCCTTGAATCGACCTTGCCCGATCCGCAGCGTGTCTCGCTGGTGCACAATGACATCAAGCTCGACAACTGCATGTTCGACCCCACCGACCCCGACCATGTGATCGCCTTCTTCGACTGGGATATGACCACACTTGGCGATCCTCTCGCCGACCTGGGCACTCTGCTCAACTACTGGCCCGACCCCGTAGACGGTGAAGCCATACGAGCAAGCCACGACGGCATGGCAGCGATGGGCCTGCCCACCCGAGCCGAGATCACTGAACGATATGGAGCGCGCACCGGCTTCGATGTCTCCAAAGCAGGCTGGTACGACGCGTTCGCCCAGTGGAAAACCGGCGTCGTGGTGCAACAACTCCACCACCGGTGGAAGATGGGTAACTCATCGAACGAGCGCCATGAGACGGTCGCCGAGCGGCTTCCTTTACTCATCGACGCCGCCCAGGCGCTGCTGATCTGAGTCCCACACCCGGCACGACTCTCCCAACAATCCGCCCACATTGACGACGTCGGGCAGCGTAAGTACCGTTTGTCCATGGAGATCGAAGTCGAAACCACGGCGAACCCTGGCCCCGGAAAGCTCTGGCTGGACATCGACGGCTTTGCCGGGCCGGTGAAGCCCGGCAACGGGCCACGACGTGATCCGAAGGGAGAGTTCCCTACCGGGCCCGATGTTGGCACCCCGCTCCCGAACATCGTCGCTCGCCACCACAACGACTCGACGGTCGACCTTCATCGTGACCGGGCGGGCAAGCCCGCGGTGGTCGTCTTCTTTCGGTCCGCAGTCTGGTGACCACCCTGCCGCACGCAGCTGGTCGAGCTGCAACGGGGATACGAAGCACTCGTAGAGGCCGGTGTTGAGCTGTATGCCGTTAGCTACGACGAGCCCGACGCCTTGGCCGACTTCAGCGCAGCCCACCACATCACCTTTCCGCTCCTGTCAGATCCCGACTTGGTAGTCATCGAGTCCTTCGGCATTCTCAACACCCTCATACCGCCCGACGACCACCCCTGGTATGGCATCCCTTTCCCCGGCACTTATGTCATCGACGATGCGGGCGTGATCACGCACAAGTTCTTCGAGCACAGCCTCGCAGTCCGGGTCGGCCCCGAGCAGCTAATCGCTGCGGTCAGGGGCAATGACTTCACGCTCGAACCAGCCGACACCACGCCGGTCGAAGACGTGAAGGTCACGATCGACATCGAGGGCCCTGACTTACCTCCGGGTACCCAGCGCGACCTGGTCGCTCGCTTCTCGGTTCCGCACGGCCAACATCTCTACGACGATCCGGTACCTGAGGGTATGGTCGCGGCCTCGATTGAGCTCGACGACACGCCGGGCCTCATGGCGTTCGAGACGGTGAAGCCCGATACCCGGCCCCTCACTCTCAGCGGCACCGGCGAAACCCTCGACGTCTACGACGGTGACATCACCCTGCGACAGCCCATCACGCAGAACGGCACAGCAGGCGACCAGGTCGACGGACAGAGGGTGGTCACGATCAGGGGTGAAGTGCGCTGGCAGGCGTGCGACGACATGCAATGTGGGCTTCCGCAACGGCAACGCTTCGAGCTCCTAATTCCAGCCGGCCGTATCACGCTCCCGGACATGGGCCCTGCGGCAGCCAAGGGCCACACCGAACCCATGAATGGTGAGAAACACCTAGCCCAGATGGTGGAGCGACGCCGTAAAAGCGAGAAGTGACAGCTCGGACATAGCGGCCCTCCGAGAAGTCGGCCGTGACACTGGGTTGGGTTGTGCCCCTCGACATCCCTCGGCGCGTCTTGGCTCTGGCCGATCGAGTTAGGTGCCTGCTTCGATCGCATCGATGGTGAGTTCGATGCCGAAGCCAGGAGCTTCGGTAGGCACCAGCACGCCGTCGACCGGAATCGCCATGCCGGGAGTCGACCGATAAGCGTCGGCAAGGCTCGTCGCTGCGCCGATGTACATTTCGGCGAGCGTGTTCGGCTTGAGCGCGTACGCGAGATGTTGACCGAACGCGTCGTTCGCTGCGCAGTGAATAGCCATGTCGAGATCGTGCTCGGCCGCGATCTTGGCGATTCGAACCGTCGGGGTGGCACCGCCGACCCACAGAGGATCGGGCTGCACCACATCGATAGTGCCGAGTTCCGCATGCCGACGGAACGGTTCGTGAGTGAACCAACGCTCACCCGCCGCGAGCCGAGCATCGGGAAGCTGGGCTCGGACCGCCGCGTAGCCAGTCCAGTCCTGCGGACTGACATAGTCCTCGATCCACCACGGTGCGCTCGGGGCCAACGCCTCGCCGATGCGTACGGCGGCGTCCACGTCCATGACAGCCCAGCAGTCGATCATCACCTTGGCATCGACGCCTGCTATCGAACAAGCCTCATCGAACGCTGCCACCACCCTGTCGACCGCCGCCGCGCTGTCATCGGGCCAAGGACACGGAATCTTGAAGGCAGTGAAACCGAAGTCAACCAAACGTTGCACGTCTGCTCCTGTCGCGTAACAGTCCAACTCTCGGCATGCGGGGCCGCCGAGCAACTCGAACACCGGTGCCCCGAGTCGCTTTCCCAGCCCGTCGTATAGAGCGAGGTCGACCGCGCTGATCGCATAACTCCCGACACCACCAATACCGATGTTGGCCGTCAACACCGTGGCCATAACGTCCCACAGCTCAACGATGTCGTCGACCGCAGTCACCGACTCTCCGAGAATCATCGGGCCCAAGTAGTCGTTGATCAGCGGAACAACCACGCCTGCATGCGCCGTCAGGCCCACGCCCCAATCGCCAGTGTCGAACTTGACCATACAGATGGCCTCGCCCCACGGAGGCTCGAACCTCGAGGCTCGACCACGACCCGGGCCCATGGACGCGATCGGATTCATAAACTGGAGTTCGGTGCTCGCACTCGGTGTGCGAGTTCGCCCGAGCATCGATGGGTCCTTGACAGCAGCACAACGTATCGAAGTGATCTTCATCGGTCGACCCTCACCCAGCAGCACACTAGAGGATCGTCGGTTGCGCCACTGGGTCGTTGCATCAACCAGTTCCATCACCAACTTCAACGATGACCGCCACAAAATCCATACTCCTATGCCAGTCATTGCCCGCGATGCGATGGGGTGGGGCGCCAGACGCTCCAAGGTTTGCAATCAGCACTTCGCGTCAACCTGAAGAGGCACTGCTCTGAGGAGCCAACGAACAGATGCTGGTGTATCGAATCGTCGAGCGCTCCTGATCTGAGTTGCTGACCCTCCACCAACAACCGGGGTGTCAACACCGCGAGCGGTAGTGATTAGTGTCAGAGGTGCATGAACTTCACTAAACCTGAGTACCTCGTGACAACCGCATGGCTCGCCGGCCAACTCGACAACGCCGACGTTCGAGTTCTCGATGTCACCGCCAAGCTGACCAGCAAGCTCGAGAACCGAGCAGAGGCCGAGTGTTATCACGACAGCCATATTCCCGGCTCGTTGTTCTTCGACGTGTCCGCAGGCAAGGGCGTGCTTTCGAATCAAGACGCCGCGCTTCCGTGGATGTGGCCAACTCCCGACGAGGTGGTCGCCTCGCTCGCCGCCGTTGGTGTGGGGCCGGAAACCAAGGTGGTCCTCGTGGCTCGAACACCACGTGACGGCATTGACTCGGGCTCCATGTGGTGCACCCGTGCGTGGTGGACCATGCACCATTACGGCGTCGACTGTGCCATTCTGCACGGTGGCCTCGAGCGGTGGGAGGCCGAAGGCCGGCCGCTGACCGACCAGCCCTCGACAGTCCCAGAAACAGCGCCATTCGTGCCCGCATCTGGCTGGGAATCCGCCCGAGCCACCAAGGCCGACGTGCTCGCTGCGGTACAAGGGATCGATGCCGACGGCGCCCAGGCGCCAGCATGCTTGGTCGACGCACTTCCGGCCGACAGCTTCGACGGCACCGGTACGTCCTATGGACCCAGGTCCGGTCATATCACCGGTGCGGTGAACGTTCCGTACCGTTCGCTCATCGATGCAGAAACAGCCGCGTTCGTAGACGCTGACATCATGCATACCCATCTGGTCGACGCGGGGCTGCTCAGTGAGCGAAACGTCATCACCTATTGCGGTGGAGCGATCGCTGCCACCGTCGACGCGTTTGCTGTGGCCCTGTTCGACAAGACCAATGTTGCCGTCTACGACGCAAGCCTTATGGAGTGGACGACCGACGACGAACTCCCCATGACCAATCCAAGCGCTGCGGGCTGATCCAGCATGACCCCAGCCCCCGCAACCCCAGACCCCTCAGCGCACGTCCCGGCGCCGCTGGTCGGAACCGCAGACCCTGACCTGACGCTTACCGAACTCCTTGCCGTCACCCCTACCGACGAACCCGACACCTTTGCCGGTCTCACCGAAACCTACGGGCAGCTCGGCATCTACGGGGGCCACTTCCTGGGGCAGGCTCTGGCCGCTGCATTCATGACCGTCGAAGAACCAAAGCTGGCGCAGTCGTTCCACGCTCACTTCCTGGCCCGGGGAAATCCCGATGCTGAACTGACCTATCGAGTGGACCGTCTCCGTTCCGGATATCGACGAGACATCCGGGCCGTTACCGCCATGCAAGAGGGCTCCGCGGTGTTTCATCTTATGGCGACATTCAAACCAGCCGAGGATGGCGATGAACGTGGCCCGACCGCTCCGGTCGTGCCAACCGTTGACCAAGTGGTCGCGGAGCGCTCAGCCCGGGGTATGCCGTCGATCACCCTGCCACCCACTGTCGCCGGACGCATTCAGATGGAACTGATCAGCGAGCCGTTTATGGAACCATCACCCGGGCGCCAAGCTGAACTCCAGGTCTGGGCCCGCTCATCGGGACCAACTACGACCACGCACCGGGAACGACAAGTCGCACTTGCCTACCTCTCAGACAGCACGATCATGTTCACCGCCGTACTCCCTCATGGCGCACCCTTCACCACCCACCTGATGACCAGTCTCGATCATGCAACCTGGTTCCATCACGACGTCGACCCAGCCACATGGTTGCTGTTCGACCAGTCAAGCGACGTTGCCGCCGACGGCCGAGGCCTCACCCACGGACGACTCTTCGACAGCGCTGGAACATTGGCCCTGAGCTGCACTCAAGAGGCCATGATCCGCAGGATCTAGAGCGATCAGTCGCCGAACCAGTCGATCCCGCCCGTACCGGCCTGACGCTGGAGTTCGACCTGGGCCATCGTGAACTTGGCCAACTGGTTCATGTGTACTTCGTCGGGACCGTCGGCGATCCGCATAAGGCGGCCAGTCACATACATGTCAGCGATCGGGGTATCGCCACTGACTCCCTTGCCGCCGAAGACCTGCATGGCCCGCTCGGCCACGTCTTGAGCCAGTTTCGGGCCGATGATCTTGACCATCGAGATGTAGTCGCGAGCACCCTTGGCTCCGGACTTATCCATCTCGGCCGCAGCCTTCAGAACAAGCAGTCGGGCCTGCTCGATCGAGCATCGGGCCCGAGCGATGTCTTGGCGGACCGAGGAGTATTCGCTGATCTTGCGACCGAACGGTTCTCGCTGGTCAGCACGAGCACACATGAGTTCCATCATGCGCTGCGCCATACCCACGTTGGTCATCGCGTACTGGAACCGACCTGGCCCCAGGCGACCCTGCGCGATCGTGAAACCCTGACCTTCACCCATGATGATGTTGTCCACAGGAACACGAACGTTGGTGAACTTCAGCTCGCCGTGACCCGCTGGTGAGTGATAGTTACCGAACACCTCGACACATCGCACGACTTCGAGCCCGTCGCTATCTCGAGGAACCAGCACCATCGAGTGTTGCTGATGACGGGTTGCCTCGGGGTTCGAGAGACCCATGGTGATCAGCACCTCGTTGTTCGGATGCATGATGTTGCTGCTCCACCACTTACGCCCGTTGAGCACATACTCATCACCGTCGCGCACAATGGTGAGCTGCATATTGGTGGCATCAGACGACGCTACCTGTGGCTCGGTCATCGCATATGTCGAGCGAATCTCGCCCGCTAGCAGCGGCCGCAGCCATTGGTCTTGTTGGGCCGCGCTACCGAACTTGGCCAGCACCTCCATGTTGCCCCGGTCTGGAGCTGAGCAGTTGAAGACCTCGAACGACCACGGCATACGACCCATGACTTCGGCCAACGGCGCAAACTCAAGGTTGGTAAACCCCGGGCTCCACTCGCCGTATTCGGCTGGCAAGAACCAGTTCCAGATCCCGGCCTCTTTTGCCTTCACCTTGAGCTCCTCGATCACCGGAGGTTGCTTCCACAGATTGGCACCGTCCATGACGAAATCGTGGTGCTCTCGCTCACGTTCGTAGACGTGGGCCTCCATGAACGCTTCGAGGCGTTCCTTGGCTTCCATCACCTTTGGGCTGTAGTCGAAATCCATTATGTCCCCCTTGATCGCTGCTACGACTCTTACACAGGAACGAATCGTGGCAACATTTTGCCCCATCGACCAGACTGTGAAGCGAACAACGAGGGAGCCAACTGCCATGTTTGCCGTAGTGACCAGGATCAAGGTTAACGAGGGCTCCATCCCCAAACTTGCAGCACTATTCGAAGCTACGAATCATGACCTCGTGGCACGCCACGACGATTGGCTCGGCGCCTGGTTCACCGCGAATCATGAGACCAGCGAGATCACAGTGATTGCCCACTGGGCCAAAGCAGAGTCCTATGGCGTGCTTCGCGATAGCGACGAGTTCAAGCAGACCATGAGTCAGTTTGCGACCAAGTTCGCCGGGCCGCCTGTCGTTTCGATCAACGAGATCCTGGTGAAAATGTAACCCGCGAGTCACCGACACTTCTTCTGAGATAGCGCAGCCATGTACGTTGAGCCCTGACAAGGAGACACCATGAAGCTGACTGTTGACTACCCCAGTGTTGCCTTTCGCGAGGGCCCGGCCAAAGTGCTAGAGCTCGGCAAGGCGCTCGAAGATATCGGTTACGACGAGATAGCGGTATTCGATCATGTCGTCATGGGATTTCCCACAGACACGCGTCCCCCGCCGATGTATCCGCCCAAGATGCCAGTGCTCGAAGCCCTCATCTTGTTAGCACAGCTTGCGGCAGTGACAGACCGAATCGGACTGTCCACCGAAGTCCTGGTTCTTCCCCAACGGCAACCAGTGCTCGTCGCCAAACAGATCAGCACAATAGACCTGATGTCCGAGGGACGGGTCCGGCTCGGTGTGGGTGTTGGTTGGCAGGAATCCGAGTACGACGCGCTCGAAGAAGACTTCACCAACCGAGGGCGCCGCATGGACGAAGCCATCGCGCTGCTGCGTTCCTACTGGTCCGACGAACAGATCGACTTCGACGGCGAATACTACTCGTCGACCGCCATGGCCATGGAACCAAAACCAGCCCAAGACGGCGGCCCGGAGATCTGGATCGGCGGCGGCAGCAAGGCCGCGTTGCGTCGAACCGGTCAGCTCGGCGACGGGTGGATGGGAAGTGCCCTCGCCAAAGAAGAAACGATCGTTTCGTCGGTAGCCGCCATCCACGCTGCGGCCGAAGCCGCGGGCCGAGATCCGGCAAGTATCGGTCTCCAGATGATGCTGCAACCGCCTCCTTCCAAGGAGGAGGACAAGGCGTACTACGCCGACCACGATCAGGTCGTACAACGCGTCGTGCGACTCAAGGAACTCGGCTTCGAATGGGTGTCACTCAACGCAACCGCGGTCTTCCAAGCAGGTGCTCGTTCCGTCGATGCCATGATCGAACAACTCGGCCTCCTCCATGCCGCCATCACCGCTGAAACCGCATAGTCCGACAACTCCGACCTACAGCTCGAAAAGTTACGTCCCCAGGGGAACATAACTTTTCCCGATAACAGATAAGACAAGAAGGAACGACCATGACCATCACACTTGGCGTGACCATGCCGCTGATCGACACCGGCGGCTCGCCTTCGTTTGTGCGTGACTTTGCACAAGCGGCTGAGGACCTCGGTTATCAGGACTTGTCTCTGGCTGACCACGTGCTTGGCGCCAACGTGGCGAGCCGACCCGATTGGGGTGACCGCAACACCTCGGCGGACTATTTCCACGACCCGTTCGTGCTGTTCGGCTTCCTGGCCGCCTGCACCACCACCATCGGGTTCTCGACCCAGGTCATGATCTTGCCCCAGCGCCAAACCGCGCTCGTCGCCAAGCAGGCCGCGTCACTCGACGTGTTATGCGAGGGGCGGTTCCGATTCGGCATCGGTAGCGGTTGGAACCCGGTCGAGTACCAGGCGTTGAACGAGGACTTCACCAATCGCGGCAAACGCCTGACCGAACAGGTCGAGGTCATGCGTCAGCTGTGGGCTGAGCCGCACGTG
>DNHM01000329.1:28027-31001 GCA_003485885.1 Acidimicrobiaceae bacterium | reverse complement strand
AAACGACGACGGACCGGCGCGAACGCCGGCCTGTCATTCGATTCAGTGAGTGAGCTACCAGTAGGTAGCACGCAGATTCAAGGGAATTGGTTAGATGAGTCCGAGGCCAGCGACGGTGTCGCGCTCGGCGACCAGTTCGGCGGCGGTTGCATCTATACGGCCACGGCTGAAATCGTCGATCTCGAGACCTTGCACGATGCTGATCTCACCATCGGAGCAGGTGACGGGGAACGAGGAGATAATGCCTTCGGGCACGCCGTAGCTGCCGTCGGACGGAATCGCCATGGAGACCCAGTCGCCTTCAGGTGTACCGAGCTCCCAGTCGTGGATGTGGTCGATCGCTGCGCTGGCAGCTGATGCTGCACTCGACAGGCCACGAGCCTTGATGATGGCTGCGCCACGCTTTTGCACGGTAGGAATGAAGTCGTCTTCGAGCCATGCCTGATCGTTGATCTTGGTGGCAGCGATTTCACCGTTGACTTCGCAGTGAAAGAGGTCGGGGTACTGCGTGGCCGAGTGGTTGCCCCAGATCGTCATCTTCTTCACATCGTTGACGCTCGTACCGGTCTTTTGCGCAACCTGAGTCATGGCACGGTTGTGATCGAGGCGGGTCATTGCCGTGAACTGCTTGTTCGCGATATCAGGAGCCGAGTGCATGGCGATCAATGCGTTGGTATTCGCAGGGTTACCAACAACCAGGACCTTGATGTCCTTGCTGGCATTGTCATTGATGGCTTTGCCCTGCGGGCCGAAGATGCCACCGTTGGCTTCGAGCAAGTCGGCCCGTTCCATACCGTCGCGGCGAGGCATGGAACCCACGAGTAGTCCGTGAGTCGCATCGCCAAAGGCAACGCTGGGGTCGTCGGTCTGGACCATGCCGGCGAGCAGCGGGAATGCGCCGTCGTCGAGTTCCATCGCCACGCCCTTGAGTGCCTCGAGGGCAGGGGTGATCTCGAGCATCTGCAAGATGATCGGCTGATCGGGACCAAGCAGCTGACCACTAGCAATGCGGAAGCACAGCTGGTAACCGATCTGACCGGCAGCGCCGGTAACAACAACTCGTGCGGGGGCCTTCGTCACGTTTTCTCCTCATTGAGTAACAAGATGAGGCTATCTGGTCACCAACCACCGCAATACCTCTGACCCTCGCCGAAATCCGGGTAACTCAGATGCGTCAGCATGCGACCGGTGCCGGGAGGTTGTTCCGTTGGCCACGAGCCGCAGGCAAGTTCAGCCACGCGTCGCTTCGTGTCGGGTGCTTCGTTAGTAGCCGCGTGCTTCGAGAACGAGGGCCACCACAGAGCCAGCAGCCATAAACGGGCCGAACGGAAAACCCGTCTTGCGATGGGCTCGGCCAAAGACCAATAGCAAGATCGCGATGGGACCGACGATGAGATAGGCAGCAATAACGCCGCGGGCAACGGGGATCCAGCCGAAGAAACCGAGCTGGGCGCCAATGATGGGGGCCAGCTTCACATCACCGAACCCCATGCCAGCCGGATAGATGAAGAACAAGGTGAAGTAGAACGCACCCATAACAAGTGCGCCGAGTAGTGCGCCAACGAGCGAGACGTCGAGCCCATCGGTGAGGAACGAAAGCCCAAGAAGCGGGATCGCCGCGACGGATGCCGGGCGTGTGAGCTTGTCAGGTATCCGCAGCTCTCGGAGATCTATCACCGTCATGGCTGACAAAAACACCACAAATGGGATGACAGACACCAGCACCCAGTCGACACCAAATGCCCACAACATCACACCACTCAACGCAGCTGCGAGTGGATACATCGTGACCACGGGTACCGGCCACGCAATGTCGTTTTCGCCTACCGATTCTGACTGATCACCAGTTTCGGTTTCAGGCTCATCGGGTGTTTCCGGTTCGCGCTCGCCACTCACAGATGGAGTCTTACGTATCGATGAACCTTTCGCAGGCATTGGCCGGCCTCGAACTCGCAAAAATCAGTGTCGTTTCGTCGCCCCACACCGCGCCGAAGAAGATGCGGCGAACGGAACAGTAGAATCTCGCATCATGACGCTGCTGTCTTCCTCGTTGTGCCGCGTCGGGTTTCTCGTCATTGTCCTGGCACTGACTGCCATCGCCTGCTCAACTCCGTCAGTCGACGACGCAGGCAACGATGACATCAACATTTTGGGGCTCGAAGATCCTCCACGTCGTTACAGCGCTGAGTGGCTTATCGACACTGGTGCTCTTGGACGCGAGGATGTCGCGTCACCGTTTATCTATCGCGAAGTGGTCGATGACCTGAGCGGCACCTACCTGGTGGAGTCGCCCAATCACCTTGCGTTACAACGACCAGACGAAGTCGTGTTGTGCGCTGCGGTATCGCGAGTTCCCCTGGATCCATATTGTGCATCCACTCCTCGAGCCAAGGGTTCGCCCCACGTCTTGTCGTACCCGGTCCAACTGATCCGTAGCGACTGGGGGCCACGGGCGTTGTACGACCTGGCCGGCTACCGCGAGGTCTCACTGGTAGCCGCCAGCGACCCCGACGCGTGGGCAACTCAAATCACCACCGCCACGAGCGGTTTCTCGATCGAATGTTTCCTTGCAATCGGCGAAACAAGCGCAGCAAACACCGGCTTCGAGATCTGTTACACGAATGATGACCTACACCTGGTCGCGTCGGTTGATCTTCAGAACGATCTCATCTTCGAAATTGACCTGTTGTCCTACACGCGAGCATCGATTACCGACGACTTCGAAACCGGCTTTGACGATTTCATCGAACAGCGGCCTTCGCTGCAGGAACAGTTGCTCGATCTCTACCCCGAAATCCCAGCGGCACGTCCCACCCCAATCCCCACCATCGACGGGTAGCTGCGACTCCGCGGCCAGCCTGCACGGGAGCTCTCCTCGTTTGTGACCTCGTCATGGAGGGCCAACCTCAGCCCTGGCACGAGTCTGACTTGCACCGGCATCTTCCGTAAGGCTCCCGAAAGGCGGACTCCTCGG
>DNHM01000329.1:22405-27970 GCA_003485885.1 Acidimicrobiaceae bacterium | reverse complement strand
CTGACCACAGTTCTGGTGGTTGCCGGGTGGTATCGCTCAGGTCGAAGCCGTGCAAGTAGCCCCGGCAATCGCCTTGGACCAACGTGTCACCAATCACGACCGGTGAACTCCAGATCGGGCCGGGAAGTCGCAACGTCCAGCGAGTCTCCCCCGTAGAACGATCAAGGCCGAGCACACGGCCATCAGCAGTGGGAACGATGACGATGTCTTGGTGCACTGCTGGTGTTGCCCATACCCCGGTATCGATTCCACTGCGTGCGTCGACTGACCACACGACTGGGTTGTCGGGTTGTCGAGGGTCCAGCTTGACGACCTGGCCAATCGTCCGGCTGCGGTCGTTGCCTCGTTCATACTCCGACGCTGCGTACAAGAAGCCTTCGTCGTCCACAACAACACTGGCATCGGTGTCGTCGCCGATCCAGAACCGAAAAACCCGCACTGGTGGTTCGTTTCGGCGCACAGGCTCGATGTCCCAGCCTTGGATCAGACCACCGGAATTCGCAAAATAGGCAATGTTGTCGACGATCGTGACCGAGCTCTCGATCGACACGTTGTCGTCGCCAAGGACCGATAACAGCTCGTCGTCCCAGCCCGGCACGGCGGCTCGGAGTTCAGGGGCAACGGTTACATTACCGGCCGAGTCGTATCCCCGGTTGAGCTTCACTACGTGGAAGTTGGAGTTCTCACCCCCGACAAACATGTAGTCGTCGAGGATGACCGGCGCGCCGTCCCAGTCGTCGTTCCACCGTCGCTGCTCGACCGCATAAGCGCTCAGACTCCACAGTTCAATGAGCTCGCCAGTGTCGAACGACAGGACTCGAAGCTTGTCGTCGCGAGATCCCACGTAGATAAGTGGGTGACCGTCGGGGTCAACGGTGAGCGAACCCTTAATAAGGTCGCCCGTGGGAAACGGGGCCATGCGGGGCGCGCCAGTCACCCCATCAAGCACGTGCACGTTGCGGTCGTAGGCGCCGAACGCGACCCACAGCTCGCCGCCTCGTTCCCATACCGCGGGCTGGCCTGTCCATCCGGTGCCGCACCATTCGCGTTCTTCATCAAAGACCGACGACACCGAACACATTTTGGCCCCGGGGTAGCTCCACTGCACTCTGGGCGAGTCGGGTACAGGACCTTGGCCGTAGTAGGTGCGGTTCGGTGAGCCACGAAACGTGAGCACCCCTCGGACCGCTTGACCGTAGGGCTGGGCGACCCGATCGACCGAATACCACGGGACGGCTTCCGGTGTTTCGTCGACGGCTGCGAATTGTTGGGCAGCGGGGCCCAAGGTCGGAAGTGCCGCGGGCACGGTGGTAACAAGTGGCGTTGGTTCAGGAGCGACTACCTGGCCGTCGACAACAGCGTCGAGTGGGGGTGAACAACCAGCCGCGACAAACAACACCCACACACTGATACTGGTGACAAGGGAGATGGCGGTGATGCGCGGGCGGCTCAGCATGAGCCAAGGAAGTGTGCTCAGTAGTGTGAGGTTCGTTACCCGACGTACGGGGTGACAGCAGGAATGTCGCTGATTGGCAATTCGAACAACGACGGATCTGGCGCCGTGTCGGTGCCAAGATCGACCATCAGGTCAGATTCGACCGTGCGGCCTGCGGCCCGAGCGGTGACGAGCTGTGGCTCGACATATCGCTGCGGTGTTACTGGCAGACCTGCTTGGAGCGCTGCGAATTCTTCGTCGATTGCTGCGGTGTCGCTCGGGAGGTCCGTCGCTACAAGGTCGAGCGTTGGAAGCAGTTCTTCAGCAGTCGCTGCAGCCATTGCCTGCACCGCTGGCTGTGACCCAGCGACCCCAGGCCAGGCCGGGTCGCGTGCGTCGAGGAGCTGCCACGACATGGGCACGACGGTCGCATTTGCATGCTTGCGGCACAACATGATGCCACCTGTCGGGTCGGGCTGATCCAAGTCGTAGAGCCACGCTTTAGCGTCGGGCGGCGAAAAGGTCAGCAAAGCTACTGCTGGCTTGTCACAGTTCATGCGTGTGCACTCATCCATGGATGAAAAAAGTACTTGCCGGCCCCTCGTCATGCGCGGATACTCAACACAATTTGTCCCCACTAGCAACAATGACCACACCAAAGTGCGGG
The DNA here is from genome assembly GCA_003485885.1 of Acidimicrobiaceae bacterium. Classification (GTDB taxonomy): domain Bacteria; phylum Actinomycetota; class Acidimicrobiia; order Acidimicrobiales; family UBA10347; genus UBA10347. Next base: position 25,868 of record DNHM01000329.1, on the reverse strand, counting down.
GGTGGTCAGCGTTGCAGGATGTCCGGCTGGTCCACAGACGCTACTCAACTTCGTAGGTGGGGCGTAGGTAGAGGTCACATCAGGTGCGCTACCGTCGGATCGCATGGTCCTCTGGGAAGCACTCGATGCATTGAGTCATCAACTTGAACTATGCGCCGTGACCGCGGAAACCCAGCTTGTGGTGCTGATCGACCCAGCACTCGACAACAGCCAGATCATCGGTATCCAAGCTGCCGTGACCCGCACCGGAGCGCACTCGATCGACGTGCACATCACTCCCGGGCGCTGTTCCGGCAACAAACCGCTCAACGCTGCAATTAGCGCAAGTGACCTGATCATTACCACTGGTTCACATACGGTGACGCACCTTTCCACCGCTGTCCCAACCCTTCATTTGCACTCGGTACCGCCCCAGCTTTTCGCGCCCCATGCAAGCCTGAAGCGCCGAGTGCGGGCGTTCGCAGCGCTCGTCGACGACGCGGACACCCTGGTGCTCTCCGATTCCAATGGCACCAGCATCACTGTGTCACTCGCTGGTGGCACGACCCGTTTCGATCATGGGTTCATCGAACCGGGCCAACACCGTGCCCGCTTCCCTGCCGGTTGGGTCATGACCACACCGTCAGCTGGTTCGGTGTACGGCCAACTGGTGCTCATGCCCGGCGACGCCAACCTGAGCGGCAAACGGCTCATCAACTCACCGGTTGTCCTCTACATCGCCAACGACCACATCTCGTCGATCGAAGGTGACAATCCCGATGCCGACGTCCTGCGGGCTCTTCTCGAACATGTCAACAAACCAACCGCGTACGGCGTTGCTGGATTGAGCCTCGGAATGAACCCTGGGTCCGTTGCACCGGGTCTTTTCGACGCTCGCCTGGTCGATCCCGTCATCAGCCAGCTCCTCGCAGGAATCGTGCACCTGTCATTTGGCGAGAACCTGGTTGCCGACCGGCCGTGCCCTCAGACAATCACCTTGGCGTTGCAAAGCCGCGACGTGCACATCGATGGCCTTCCTGTTGTGCGCAATGGTCGACTCGAAGGCGATTTCGCACCCGACGTCTACGAGCTCTGATCCCCAACTTTACCACCGCAGAGGTATACCGATCGGCCTGTCCTGGTCGGCCTGTCCTGATCGGCACTGTCAGACCCCCCTGTCAAAGTAGATGACATGACGGTTCTCGATCTCGACCCACCACATCCCACATTGCGTCTCGTCTCATCGAACGGCCTTGCGACAACGCGCGATTCTCGCTATCGCTCGACCACGCCGCTCTATGGCGACGCTCGTGAGCTTTTCCAGCAGGTCCTGCAATATGCGCTCGAACATCAGGTTGCTATCGACCCCGATTCCTTGCGGGTCGTCTTGGGCACCAAACAAGCCATGTCAGCAGCACCCGCTCGATCCTTCTCTGCTGCGGGTATTTGGCAACTCATGTTTGTTGATGTTGTTGCCAGCTGCCGTAACCGCAAACTCGATGTTCCCGCCGGTTGTGCGAGTGCTCTCATCCGCACGATCGATTACCTCGACGCTTCCGATTCGTTTCACTCTCTGAGCGACCCTGTCGGCGATCTCTACGACGCGATCGACGAATGCACCGGCGGGTGGGTGGATGACCTTCATCCGTCGACGCCCACCAAGGCTCGTCGTTCGGTACCATCAGATCGTGGCACGAAACGCACCTGATCCATCTCAACGTGGCACGTCCTCGCGTGTCACCAAGTCACCGGTCCAACGGGCAGGCGCTGCAAGTCAGCCAAGACCACGGCGCGATCGCCGTAAATTTTGGACCCAGTTCATCGCAGGTTTTCTCGTAGTGGCGATGCTACTTCCGGTGCTCATCGCCTTCCTGTAGTTGTTCACCGGTCGCCGCATATGCGGTGTCTTGTCGACGTGCCAGCCTGTTAGACACTGGCAGCACTATTGTGACAGGCACCTCGACCAGGAGCCGTGTTGATCCGCCAGAACAGAGCTGTACCCATATTGTTGGTACTGACCTTTGCCTTCATTCTTTATCTCGGTGGCTGTTTCGGTTCAGAAGAACCGACGACTGCCGTCGAAGAGTCGCCTACGCCCGTTCCGACTCCCACGGCTGCACCCATTGTCGACCCCGGTATTACCCCGGGGACGAGCAGCGAAGCGCCGTTTTATCACACGGTCGAAACAGGCGATCGGCTGGGATCCATTGCTTCCAAATACAACGTGACTGTCGATGTCATCATTCGAGCCAATCCCCAGATGGACCCCAACCTGATCATTGCTGGCGAACAGCTTCGCATCCCTGGCGCAGGTACGAACAACGAAGTCCTCGAGAGCGTTGGCCCCGATCGTCCCGACGGGGTAACCGTGTCCTATGTCATTGAGAGTGGTGACACCTTGGGGCAGATTGCCAACACGTGGACAGTCAGCCTGGATGCTCTGCTCGAAGCAAACCCCGAGGTAGACCCAGCCACACTGCAACCCAACCAACTCATTGAGATTCCGCCGTGGGGTAGCGGCTTCGACGCATCCGAACTCTCCCCTCGCGTTACTCCGGTCGCGTCCACCCGTGAACCTGGCGATCCGCCACTGGAACACGAGGTCGTCGCCGGCGATTTCATCTCCGCGATCGCGGAACTGTACAACGTGACTATCACACAGATCGTCGAAACCAACGGCCTCGAGAACGGCGGTAATAGTATTCTGATCGGCCAAACTCTGCTGATTCCGCCGCCACAGGCCATCGACGGCTAGACATCTCGAGAACCACATCGGCCTGCGTCGAGCAACCCAACCTCGATCGACACAGCCTCGAAATGCAGACCGATGTTGCACATTTCATTGGACGCGACTCGAGCCGGTAGTTGGCGCACCAGCTACCGGCTCGAAGCCAGACGTTCTCTGTTGTACCGACCGGTTAGCTCTCGGCGATGGTGACGCTTTCGATCACAAGATCGGTGGTCGGGCGATCACCTGGTGCGGTAGGAACAGCCTGCATCTCGTTCACGAGTTCCAAACCGCCAACAACCTGGCCGAACAGCGAGTATGACGGAGGAAGACCCACGCCACTGCCGCCGCTCACGATGAAGAATTGGCTGCCGTTCGTGTTGGGCCCAGCGTTAGCCATAGCGAGCGAGCCGATCTTGTAGTCGCCAGCGTTCGGGAGTTCGTCGTCGAAGCGGTAACCAGGACCACCCATGCCGCTGCCCTGCGGGCAACCGCCCTGGCACATGAAGCCATTAATGATGCGGTGGAAAACCAGGCCGTCGTAGTACTTGTAACGAGCGAGGAAGACGAAGTTATTGACCGTCTTGGGGGCGATGTCGGGATAAAGAGCGATGGTGAGATCACCCATCGACGTCTTCATGGTGGCGATATAGGTCTTGGCCGGGTCAATGCACATTGGAGGGGCTTCGTCGAACGAAGTCATCCGTGGGCTTGATCCGTCTGCAGCTGGGCATTCAGTCATTCGTTGATGGTATA
>DNHM01000329.1:20302-22326 GCA_003485885.1 Acidimicrobiaceae bacterium | reverse complement strand
ATCTGGGGTGTCGAGGTTCCGCATCACTACAGTGCGGCGAGGAAGTTTGACGTGGGAGAAAAACGCGTGGAGATAACGAAGGTCGCCGTCATCGGCGGCGGAACGATGGGTTCTGGTATTGCCGAGGTGTGTGCCAAATCTGGTCTTGACACCATCGTGATGGAACCAGAAGCGGCAGCGGCAGAAGCTGCCCAAGCCCGTATCAACGGTTCGATGGACAAGGCCGTCGCTCGGGGCCGACTGAGCGAGGAAGATCGGGCCAACACCGGAGCCCTGCTGAGTTACACCACCGACATCAACGCTCTCAGCGATCGTGACCTGGTCATCGAAGCCATCGTCGAAAACGAGCAGATTAAGCTCGACCTCTTCAAGCGGCTCGACGAGGTCACCCCTGAACACTGCATCTTGGCGTCGAACACATCTTCGATCCCGTTGATCAATCTGGGCACCGCTACCAAACGACCGGAACGAGTGCTCGGGCTGCACTTCTTCAACCCTGCGACCGTGCAGAAACTGTGCGAAATCGTTGTATCCATCGCTACCGACGACGCCGTAGTCGTCGCGTGCGAAAAGTTCGCCCAGAACACACTCGGCAAGGAAACCATTAGGAGTAAGGACCGTGCCGGCTTCATCGTGAACCGGTTGCTGGTTCCCTACCTGCTGCAGGCAATCTCATTGCTGGATACCGGCCAGGTCACAGCCGAAGATATCGACAACGGCATGATGTTCGGCTGCGCACATCCCATGGGTCCACTTACCTTGTGCGATCTCATCGGGCTCGACACCATCAAGTCGGTCGCCGACGTGCTCTACGAAGAATTCAAAGAGCCCACGTACGCACCACCGCCAAAGCTGAAGCGCATGGTTGCCGCCGGTCACCTCGGTCGCAAAACCGGCAAAGGTTTCTACAACTACTAACGAGGCCAGACCAACCCGTCTGTGAACGCACCCTCACAAAACCCAAATGCTCCATCTACTTCGTAGAGGTAGCGGAGGGAGGGGTGCTGGTGCTGAACGCAGCGATGATCGGACGCTACTCGCGCAGGAATCAAAATAACGTCCCAGCGTCTGGTCGCAAGTCAGCAACAACACCACTCTCGTAGCGGGACGCCAAAGCTACAGGCCACAAAAATGGATCATGGTCGGCGGCCACCCCCCAGCAGCCGCCGACCATGAGAAAATTCCCAATACTGGGGTCGAACTATCTCAGACGATAGCCAGTGGAAAACCGAACCCGGCTACTTCATTTCGCGAGAATCTATTCGGCCCAGCGCTCTGCCGGAAGAACATGTTCGAACCACGATCGCTCTCGTCACGTAGTTTGCGGTCATCAGCCCCGACCCAGGGGGCAGTTCAGCCGACTAATCGTTCGGCATTCACGACCGCTGGTGAATAACGAACCTGGCGGGGAGTAGCTTCGCCGACCATTGCCGAGTCGCCACACGACCAGCACGCATCGTCACCGTTGCCGCGCCAGGTGACATCACACGATCCACACACCATGGTGATGGTGCGTGGCCTATCGCCAAAACTTTGTACCGGCATTCGCGCCACAATAAAGACACTGTTGGACCCCAACGCGGATACTTCATAATTGTTTGCCTCAGCCAAAACTGGGCCGCTGTCGGCTAGAAGATCTCGCCAGGGACATAGGCAGCAGCATCGGGATACTGATCGGTAATCGCACCGATCCGATCGACCACGGCAAACGTCTGAGCAGGAGCTCGGCCCGCCAATTCCAACGGTGAGCCGAGTAATGAGGCTAGATCCTCAGCCGTGAGCGGCAGTCGATCATCAGCGGCCAGCCGTTGCACCAGTGGGGTGAAGTCAGTGTCTGATTCACGCAAGTCGAGGGCGGTTGCAACCGCATGTTCCTTGATGACCTCGTGTGCTGTTTCCCGTCCCGCTCCGGCCTTTACCGCAGCCATAAGGACACGGGTTGTCGCAACGAACGGCAGGTACTCCGCAAGCTCGCGATCGGCTACAGCCGGGAAAGCACCAAACCCATCGAGCACGCTTTGGAA
>DNHM01000329.1:17354-20145 GCA_003485885.1 Acidimicrobiaceae bacterium | reverse complement strand
GAACCAACTTGACCAGGGGCGAAGCCTTCGGTCACCAGGTTCTCACCAGCCATGAGGCGGATGGTGGTGGCCAGGTTGGATGGACCCGAAGCGAGTTGCACCAGAGCAGACACCACGTCGAAATCCAGTGACCGAGGGTAGATCTGGCCAACGCTGTCAAAGGTCGCCGAGAAACCAAGGTGTTCCGCAATACTCATTTCGAGTGCCTGCACCTTGGCTGCATCGCCCTCGAACAGATCATAGAGATCCTGTTGTGTGCCGACAGGCCCTTTCATGCCACGGAGCGGGTAACCAGCGATCAGACTCTCGAGCCGGTGAAATGAAACAATCAGCTCTTCAGCTGCGGTGGCGATCCGTTTGCCCAGTGTGGTGACCTGCGCTGGCACATTGTGCGAACGCCCAACGATGGGGAACTCGCTGTGTGCTGCTGCCAGAACACCCATGCGATAGAGCACAGCAACCGCCCGGTCACGAATGAGCTCAAGGCTGCGGCGAACCTGGAGTTGTTCTACGTTCTCCGTGAGGTCACGAGAGGTCATCCCTTTGTGGATGTGCTCATGCCCTGCGAGTTCGGAGAACTCCTCGATCCGAGCTTTGACGTCGTGACGAAGCACCCGGTCTCTCGCATCGATCGATGCAATATCTACATGATCGACGACCGCTTCGTAGGCTTCGATCGTGCCTTCGGGCACGCCTAGGCCGAGTTCGTCCTGCGCGCGCAGAACAGCAATCCAGAGCTGGCGCTCGAGGATGACCTTGCCGCGACGTGACCAGATGGCGGTCATGGCGGGCGACGCATATCGCGTCGCAAGAACATTCTCGAGCGGGTCACTCATACTGATGTTGCCGATTCTGGTCGCCTAGGCGGCCTGGTTGAAGTGGACGATCTGCTTACGGCCAGGACCCACACCAATGATGCTGATAGGGACACCAATGCACGTTTCGAGCGCATCGAGATAGTCGAGGGCTGCTTGAGGCAACTGATCGCGTTCGGTGAAACCGGTCAGATCGGTTTGCCAACCAGGCATTTCCTTGTAGATCGGCTTGGCGTCGTGAAAGTCGCTCTGGTGATAGGGCAACTTGTCGTGACGGACACCGTTGACCTCGTAGCCATCACAAATCTTGACGGTCTCAAGTTGGTCGAGAACATCAAGTTTGGTCAGCGCTATCTCGGACAACGAGTTGACTCGAACGGCATGACGCAACATGACGGCATCGATCCAACCGGTGCGACGACGTCGACCGGTGTTGGTGCCATACTCGTGACCAACATCGACAAGATGTTCGCCAACCGAATCGAAGAGTTCCGACGGGAACGGGCCTGACCCAACGCGGGTCAGATAAGCCTTGGCGACACCGACCACTCGGTCGATATGACGGGGACCTACGCCGGCACCGGTACACGCCCCACCTGCAGTTGGGTTCGATGATGTCACGAACGGATACGTGCCATGATCGAGATCAAGGAACGTGGCCTGAGCGCCTTCGAACAACACATCGCCGTTGTCTTCGAGCACCGTGTGCACGAGGTCGATGGTGTCGGCCATGTGGCCTTTGAGGCGGGGTGCGCACTCACCGATGTACGTCTTCACAAGCTCATCGATTTCGTAACCAAGCTTGTTGTACACCTTGGCCAGCAATGGGTTCTTCTCGTGCAACACAACCTCGAGCTTGGCTCGGAAGATTGATTCGTCAAACAGATCCTGCACCCGTAGACCAACCCGTGAAGCCTTGTCGGCATATGCCGGGCCAATACCGCGTTTGGTGGTACCGAGTTTGTTCTTTCCCAGATGGCGCTCGAACACAACATCGAGCATCTGGTGATACGGCAAGATCAGGTGGGCATTCGCCGACACCCGAAGTTTGGAAACATCAACACCGCGAGAAGTCAACATGTCCATCTCGCGCAGAAGCACAAGCGGGTCGACCACCACACCGTTACCGATGATGGGGGTGAGATGCGGGTACAGCACACCACTGGGAATGAGTTGAAGCGCGAATGATTCGCCGTCTACCACGAGGGTATGTCCGGCGTTATGGCCACCCTGATAGCGGACCACACATTGCACTTCTTTGGCGAGGAGGTCAACGACCTTGCCCTTGCCTTCATCACCCCATTGGGTACCGACGACGATGGTCGCTGGCACGGCTGGCTCACTTTCAGTTGCTGCCGTTACCTAGCAACCCTATCTGGTTTGCTCCGTAGCTCCCGGGCAATTCATCAGGCCTTCTCGCACATGATCGATGCGCCATCAGACGCTCGCAGCTGTCTGTCATGAGTCAATCCACTGAAAGCTCGGCGTGCTCGCTAGGTGTCGCTGTCTAACTTTCGGTTCGGCGCCAGCGAACAAGAGCTGTTGAATACCCTGGGGTATTCGTTATCTCTTCGAGCCGGCCGCGTAATCGCTCAACCTGTTCCTCGAGTTCAAGGACCCGAGCGACCCCGACGAGGTTGAGGCCCTCGTTGGTCAACTCCTGGACTCGTCGGATCTGTTCTAGATCCATCTCGCTATAGCGACGACTCATACCACCAGTTCGCGCCGGGGCCAGCAGCCCTTTGCGCTCATAGACCCGCAACGTCTGTGGGTGCACACCTGTCAGCTCGGCGGCAACCGAAATGATGTAGACGGCGCGAGTCCGTTCATCGCCAGCGGTCATTAGTCGTCCGCCTCAAGGTGTCTACGAGGAGATTCATCATCGAGATCAGCGAACGCCTGGAGGGCTTCGGATTGTTTCTTCGACAGGTTCATCGGCACGGCAATGCTGACAACTACCAGAAGATCGCCCGACG
>DNHM01000329.1:13674-17298 GCA_003485885.1 Acidimicrobiaceae bacterium | reverse complement strand
TTACCTCGGCTCCTAACGCAGCTTCGGCGATGGTCACCGGCAGGTCCAACGTGAGCTTGGCGCCCCGCCGACCAAAGACAGCGTGATCGCCAACACTAACGATCACATACAGATCGCCTGGTGGGTCACCAGGTCCACCCTTGCCTCGTAGCCGAATACGTTGACCCGATTCGACCCCGGCAGGGATGCGTACCTTGATGGTGCGTTTGCCGGATCCGTCGCTCAGGCTTATCGAAGTGGTTGTACCCCGCATTGCCTCATCGAACGAGATGGTGAGCCGAGCTTCTTGATCGCGGCCCGGGCGTTTGATGCGGGCATGACGGCCGCCTGGTTGATCGCCAAACGTCCTCCCACCATGGCCACCGCCACCGAAAACCGATCCAAAAATGTCGCCCAGATCCACACCCTCGAATCCGAATCCACCATTGCTGGAACCGCCGCTGCCGCCGAAGCCACCACCCACAGGTCCCATAGCACGGGCCTGGTCATAACTGGCACGTTTCTCTTCGTCGCCAACAACGTCGTAGGCGCCGGAGATTTCCTTGAACCGTTCCTCTGCAGCGTCATCGCCTGGATTCGTATCAGGGTGGTACTTACGGGCGAGCTTGCGGTACGCCTTGGTGACATCAGCTTGAGCCGCGTCCTTGGGGACACCAAGGACGGCGTAGTAGTCGGTCTCGAACCACTCACGCTTGATGTCATTTGCCATCGTTGTTAGCCCTGCACCTTGACCATTGCGGCCCGCAACACACGATCGTTCCAGCGGTAACCGGTGCGCAGTGTTTCCACTACCACTTGTTCGCCTTCGCCTTCTTCGTACAGAACAGCTTCGTGTAGTTCAGGATCAAACGGTTCACCTGCGGCATCGACCCGTTCAAGGCCTTGGCTTGACAGCACCTCGAACAGCGCGTCACTTACGGGGCGGATCTCCTCGATGCCTTGACCAAGCGCGGCTTCGCAACTGTCAAGAACCGGAAGGAGCCGCTCGACCAAACTGGCCGCGGCCTGTGCCCGCTGCATTTCCGCACGTTCGTCGCTGCGTCGACGTGCATTCGCAAATTCGGCCTTGGCCCGCTGCAACTGATCCAAAAAGTCATCACGTTCAGCGATAAGCGCAACAACTGCTTCTTCGGAGATCTGATCTGGGCTGAGCCCGGCCTGATCAGACCCGGCAGCCTGATCGGCTGCCGATTGTTCGTCGATCAATGCAGCAAGTGCCTCGTCGGTCACCTGATCACCCGCCGGCTGGTTACCGGCGGGTTGTATGACATCACCATCGTCTGGGACTGCCCCGTCGGGGGCACCCTCGTGTTCGTTGCCCATCAGTCTTCGTCTTCAACGATTTCTGCGTCGACGATGTCATCGTCGCTTGAGTCACCATCGGCTGAATCATCTGCGCCATCGGTGTTTTCGGCGCTGGCCTGTTCGTAGAGGCGCTGACTGAACTGCTGGCTGGCGTTCATCAAGGCTTCGGTTGCACCACGGATGGCATCGAGATCCTCGCCCTCGAGCTGGGTATTGAGGGCGGCCAACTTTTCGTCGACTTCGGATCGTTCTTCGTCGGTGATCTTTTCGCCGTGCTCGCGTAGCAGCTTTTCGGTTTGGTACACGAGCGTGTCCGCGTTGTTCCGGACCTCGGCTTCGTCGCGGCGACGTTTGTCTTCGTCGGCGTGAGACTCGGCGTCTTTAATCATCTGGTCGATGGCGTCCTTGTCGAGCGAGGACTGGCCAGTGATAGTGATTGACTGTTCCTTGTTGGTGGCCCGATCCTTGGCAGACACATGCACGATGCCGTTGGCATCGATATCGAAGGTCACTTCGATCTGAGGGACACCTCGAGGCGCAGGCGGCAGGTCAACCAGCTGAAACTTACCCAGTGTCTTGTTGAACTGAGCCATCTCGCGCTCGCCCTGGAGTACATGGATTTCAACCGATGGCTGACTGTCGTCGGCGGTGGTGAAGACCTCGGTACGTTTAGTAGGGATCGTGGTGTTTCGTTCGATCAGGGTGGTCATGACACCACCCTTGGTCTCAATGCCAAGTGACAGTGGCGTGACGTCGAGCAAAAGCACGTCGGTGACTTCGCCTTTAAGCACACCAGCCTGAACGGCAGCGCCGATCGCTACTACTTCGTCGGGGTTCACACCCTTGTGCGGATCGTTGCCCGTGAGCTCCTTGACTAGTTCGCTCACTGCTGGCATACGGGTTGAGCCACCCACCAAGATGACATGTTCGATGTCGCCCATTACTAGGCCCGCATCCTTGATCGCACTCTCGAATGGGCTGCGGGTGCGGTCGAGCAAGTCGCTGGTCATCTCTTGGAACTTTGACCGGCTCAGTGTGTAATCAAGGTGGAGCGGGCCCGAGTCGGTAGCGGTGATGAACGGCAGGTTGATTTGCGTCTCTTGTTTCACCGAAAGTTCGATCTTGGCGTTTTCAGCGGCTTCCTTAAGGCGCTGCATAGCCATGCTGTCACCTGACAGGTCAACACCATGGTCGTTCTTGAACGAGGTCGCCATCCACTCAATAACCGCTTCGTCCCAATCGTCGCCACCAAGTTTGGTGTCGCCGCTGGTTGACTTCACTTCGAATACACCATCGCCGATTTCGAGCACCGAAACGTCGAACGTGCCGCCACCAAGGTCGAAAACCAACACGGTCTGGTCGGTGTCCTTGTCAAGACCGTAAGCCAGCGCAGCTGCAGTTGGTTCGTTGATAATGCGCAGGACTTCGAGACCGGCGATCTGGCCGGCTTCTTTGGTGGCAGTGCGCTGGGCATCATCGAAATATGCCGGCACAGTAATAACTGCTTGGGTGACAGCTTCGCCCAGGTAGGCCTCGGCATCACGCTTGAGCTTCTGCAACGTACGAGCAGAGACTTCTTGAGGGGTGTAGTCCTTGCCATCGATATCGATGGTCCAACCGCTACCCATATGGCGCTTGACCGAACGCAGCGTGCGGTCGGGGTTGGTGATTGCCTGGCGCTTTGCGACCTCGCCCATCAGAACTTCGCCACTCTTGGCGAATGCAACAACCGACGGGGTGGTGCGAGCGCCCTCGGCGTTCGCGATGACGACAGGGTCGCCACCTTCGAGGACAGCAACTACTGAGTTGGTGGTTCCGAGGTCAATACCGACCGCTTTAGCCATGATGTGTTTCTCCTGCGTACTCAACGCTGTATTACTCATCACCGTGTTATCTGTTGACTACCACGGTGTTGAGCGTGTGGTGGGGTTTCGATTGGGTACATCCACGCCGTCAAACGCCAAGGGTGGCGGTCAGATGTGCTGTGGAGCGTACGTGACGAAACGGTGCAACCAACGACCCCTATGGTGCATTCCAAGAAAACTTGACAATCTCAATTTAGGGTCAATTTTGACACGATCCCCGTGGCCCAAAATCTCTCAGTTCTTTCGATCACTCACCTTGTTGTCGGTCCCTCGGCGCCAGACTTTGCAACGTTCAACAACCACCACCAGCCTGATAACAGACCGGCTTCCAAACCTCTCGTGACAGTTGGGTGCCGAGATAGAAGGCACAACACAGTAGAGTCGTGCCCACCATGGCAACTGTTACTGAAGACGTGGTTGAAACCAGCGCGGGCGACAAGCGCGGTATTCGACC
>DNHM01000329.1:9526-13560 GCA_003485885.1 Acidimicrobiaceae bacterium | reverse complement strand
AAGGCCATGTTCTATGCCTTGATCCCCACGCTGTTGATCTATGTCGGCTTCCAGCTGTCGTTCCGGGTCAAGAACTGGCAGCGCGGCGCTCCCGAGAACCGCAAGACAACCAAGAAGAACGTCAAACAGCGCCTGGCCGACATGCGGGCCGGCCTGTACATGCAGACACTCATGCGTGATCCCATCGCCGGGATCATGCACTCGATGATCTACTTCGGCTTCCTCATACTGATGGCCGTAACCACCACACTCGAGATTGATCACCAGCTGCCCGAATCACTCAAGTTCCTCGACGGCGGGGTGTACAAGGGATACGCACTGGTCGGTGATGCTGCCGGTCTCATGTTCTTCGCCGGTCTTATGTGGGCACTCAGCCGCCGCCTCGGCCCACGTTCCATGCAGCCGTACCGCATCCGCATCAAGAACAAGCCAGAACACTTCGTGATCCTGGGCACGTTGCTCGCGATCTCGATCAGTGGCTTTGGCGCCGAAGCATTCCGGATTGCCCTCGACGGTTCACCTTCGTACGAAAAGTGGTCGTTTATTGGTTACCCACTTGCCCAGCTCGTTGATGGCATGGACAGCCTGAGCGGCTGGCACCAAGCATGGTGGATCGCACACGTGATCTCGTTCGCTCTGTTCCTGATCATCTTGCCGACCACAATGTTGCGCCACATGGTGACCTCGCCAGCAAACATGTATCTCAAGGATCGTGATCGTCCAAAGGGCGCCATGAAACCCATGGCCAACCTGATGGAAACCGAGATGGAGAGCTTCGGGGCCTCGGTCATTGAAGACTTCACCTGGAAGCAACTCATGGACACCGACTCGTGCACCATGTGCGGTCGGTGCACCGCGGTGTGCCCAGCTAGCGCTACTGGCAAGTCACTCGATCCCCGCGAAATCGTGCTCAAAACCGGCGAGGTAATGGCCCGTTCCGGCACCCCCCAGGTCACACCCCCGATTGGGGTCGACAAGGAAATCGCTCTCGCCAACGAGCCTGGCAACATTCTGGTCGCGCCAAACAACGTCTTTGACCGCATCACCAGCGAAGAGATCTGGGCCTGCACCACGTGTAAGGCATGTGACGAGAACTGTCCGGTCAACATCGAGATCCTCGACAAGATCTTGGACATGCGTCGTTACCTGTCACTCATGGAAAGCGACTTCCCCGCCGAGCTTGGCAATGCCTACCGGGCCATGGAAAATCAAGGCAATCCGTGGGGCATGGGCCAAGGCGAACGAGCCGACTGGGCATCGGAATTCGAAGGCCTCGAAGTCCTCGACGGCGGCGATCCAATGACCGCCGAATACTTGTACTGGGTTGGTTGCGCAGGCAGTTTCGACGACAAGAACAAAAAAGTCTCACAAGCCTTCAGCAAGCTCATGGATCGCGCTGGCGTCAGCTTCGCAATCTTGGGCCCATCAGAAATGTGCACCGGTGACCCAGCTCGCCGTTCCGGCAACGAATACATCTTCCAGATGTTGGCGATGCAGAACATCGAGACACTGAACTCGATGGGTGTGAAGAAGATTGTGGCCCAGTGTCCACACTGTTTCAACACGCTCGCTAACGAGTACCCACAACTGGGCGGTCACTACGAAGTTGTGCACCACAGCCAGTTGCTCGAAGACCTCATCGACAGCGGCAAACTCGATGTCACGAACGCCACGCTCGAGGATCGCCTCGTGTACCACGACTCGTGTTACCTGGGTCGCCACAACGACGTGTACCTGTCACCACGAAACGTGGTCGGTTCTATCGGTGGCATTCAGGTCGTCGAAGCCGAACGCAACGGCACCAAGGGCATGTGTTGCGGCGCCGGTGGCGCTCGTATGTGGATGGAAGAACACGTCGGCAAACAGATCAATGTCGAACGTTCACAAGAACTGCTTGCAACGGGTGCTACTCGCATCGCTACGGCGTGCCCATTCTGTTACGTGATGATCGATGACGGCATCAAGGGCGAAGGTGTCGAAGACGGCGAAGTGCTGGTCCAGGACATTGCGATGCACCTGCTCGACGCCATCGAGGAGGGCGAAGCCAAGGCACAAGCCACGATGGTGAATGTCACCCTGAAACCAACGGCCGAACGAGTCACCGCAGAGAAGATCGAGCTTCCACTCGGCTTCGGCATGCACGGTGACCTCGACGGCGACGGCATCAGGGACACCGACGCTGAGCCCGGCCCCATTGCCGCGCTCGTTGGTGAGACCCACCTCAGTCACAACGACGCCAACGTTGATGAAGCCGGTGTGGATGAAGCTGACGAAGAGGAATAACCCGCCCCACTAGTTTCTGAGAAGCCCGGTGCGCCAACGTGCGCACCGGGCTTCTTCGCGTTTTAGGCGACCGCTCTTGAGCAAGGTGGTTGGTCGCACGATCAGCCACGATCGCGATGGTCCTCGGCAACGATGTAGCCTGCGGACATGAATCTTGGTGGCCCTGAACTCCTGATCGTGGTGGCCATTGCCGTGTTGTTGTTCGGCTCAGGATGGCTGCCCAAGGCAGCAAAGAACCTGGGCAAAGCCAAGGTCGAGTTCGACGAGGTTCAGCGCCAGTTCAACGAGACCAAGGACTCGGTGGTCGAAGCGACCGGGATGAGGGAACTCGAATCGACCATGCGTAAGGCCAACAAGGTCATCAACACCTCACCTCAAAAGCTCATGAAGGACGCTGCCAAGTCCGCGGTCACTAGCAGCGAGGCAGCCGCCGCCGGCCAAAACGACACCGAGTCGGAGCAATCAGAAGACGGCATCGAAGACGCCGAGATTGTGGAGCCGGCGACCTCGACCAAACCAGCCAAGTCGGCCGACAGTCCCGACACACCCGGCGACACCAACATCAACGTCGACTTCCGGTAGTTCAGCTTTCAGGCCAGTTCAGCTTCACTTTTGCTGGTGGCAGTGGACATGACACGGTGCACGTCGGCGTGGCAGTTCGCTTGTGATCGTGTGGCCATACCCCTCCAACACTCGGCCACTCCTCCCCTCCCTTATGGAGTTGCTCGCAGAGGTGGCCACACCAAGAAGCAGCGGTGAGTCAACGAGTCGCCGAGAAGATCCTTCGCAACAAGAGTGAGGGAACCATTAGCCGTTTCGTCGCAGAGACATCCCAGTCGTGTGTTCGGGCACAACAAAGCCAAACTTTTGATACAGCCAGTCGATGTCAGCAAACAGATTGACGATCGTCGACGCAGGCAACGTGTCAACAAACTCCATGATCTTCTCCATGATCATTCGCGACAGGCCCTGCCCCTGCCAGTCCGGATGCACCGCTATGTCCACGACCTGCACATGGAGACCGTCGCCAACAACCCGCCCCATGCCGACCAACCGACCGTCTTCGCGCAACGTCACCGCGTAACGTGATCGGGGAAGTGCATCGACTGCCGCGACAGGGTCCATTGCCGACAAGCCGGTAGCAATTCGCAGCCCGCAGTATTCGTCGACGGTTGGCAGTACAGCTGCGACGTCAACACTCATTTCGCCTAACCGAAGTTCTCGTTGTAGCGACTGGCGATGGGGCCGACCTGGTCTTGGTACTTCGAACCAACCTCGCCGGAACCATACGGATGGTCGGCTTCGGTAGTCATTTGCATGAAGCTCATCTGGCCGATCTTCATGCTCGGATACAGCGTGATCGGCAAGCTGGCCACGTTCGACAGCTCGAGCGTGAGCTGGCCATTCCAGCCAGCGTCGACGAAACCGGCAGTGGAATGGATGAGCAGGCCGAGGCGGCCCAGGCTGCTCTTGCCTTCGATCCGTGCAACCAAATTGTTCGGCACCTTGACCCGCTCGAGGGTGGACCCGAGCACGAACTCACCCGGATGCAAGATGAACGGCTGGTCATCGTCGTTGATCTCGACCAACTCGGTCAAGTCACTCAAGTCCTCTTTGACATCGATAATGGCTCGGGTGTGATTCCGAAAGATTCGGAACGACGGCGCCAGTCGCAAATCAATTGACGATGGTTGAATCGCGTTATCCCCCAAGGGTTCAACTTCGATAGTTCCGGCAGCGAGTGCTTCACG
>DNHM01000329.1:1814-9451 GCA_003485885.1 Acidimicrobiaceae bacterium | reverse complement strand
GCTGTGTCACTCATAGTTGGGATCGGCTTTCTCGTTCTCTACGGCTTTGACTTTGAGTTCAATCACATCGGCGCCGTGGTCGGTTGGCAGTTGGAGCTGGCGGCCTTGTTGGGCCCACAGTTCTTGATGCCAGTGCAGACGACACCGGAGTTCATAACTGGTGGCTGCTTCGCTGCGATCGTTCGTGTCGCCCACCACCTTGAGTGCGCCAGCGTAGACCTGGCGACCGTCGACCAGACGGGCATTGTGGGTAGCCCGATTACCGCAATAACAACGCGCTTCGACTTGCAGTTCACTTCGTTCGTCGGCAAGTTCCAACAGCCGGGCAGTACCCGGAAAAAGCTGGCCTTGAAAACTGGTGAGCAAACCAAAGGCAAACACATCAACACTCAGCAGGTCGACTACCTGCGCCAGTTGCTCAATCTGTTCGGGTGAATAGAACTGGGCTTCGTCGCACACGATTGCATCAAGACCCTCTTCGATCACCAGTGTGCGAGCAATACTCAACAGATCCGTGTCAGGTGTGACGATCTGCGCTTCGGCCGACACGCCAAGCCGGCTTGATACCCGGCCTTCCTCGCGATCGAGCTGGCTGATCAACAACACCTGCAGACCACGAGTCGTCAGATTGTGGTGGATCTGCAGCGCCTGGGTGCTCTTGCCCGACCCCATCGTGCCGAAGAAGAACTTCAGCTTCGAGCCCCTGCTCATGCGAGTCCTCTCATGTGTTTGATGCTTCGAAGATCGACGCAATCGAGGCATCGAGCGTTTCATCGAAATCGACATCGCTGTGGCCGTCGGATAACCCTTCGGCGAGCGCTCGAGAAAAGCTCGCGATCATGCCATTGTTCTGCGCCAGCTTGGCGTTGGCGAGGGCACGGTCATAGCCACCAGACAACGCAACCACTCGTAACACTCGTGGGTCAGCGATCAGATCCGTGTACCAATTCGGCTCATCAGGAAGGGTCAATTTGAGCATGACCTGGCTGCCGGCAGGAAGTCGGTCAAGTTGGGCGCTGATCTCATCGCGAAGTAATGCTTCGGCCTGAGCCTTGTCGGGGCAATGAATAGATACCTCAGGCTCGATGATCGGCATGAGATCGGCCGCAAGAATCTGCAGGCCGACATCGAATTGTTGCTCGACAACCGCACACACACCCGTGACAGCGGCTTGGCTGATCAACGACCTCATCTTGGTTCCGTAAACACCCCGTTCAGTAGCGCGAGCCAACAGTTTGTCCAGGTCAGGGTTCGGCTTCATGACCTGGACGCCATTCGCCATCTCGGCCAGTCCTTTATCGACCTTCAGAAACGGCACAATCTGTTTCTGTGACCACAGGTATTCGGCGGTGTACCGGCCCTGGACCTTGCGATCCATGGTCATCTCGAACAGGATCGCACCCAAAATCCGATCACCGTCGAAACTCGGTGACGTCATGATGCGAGAGCGCATGGCATGAACCAAATCGAACATCTCATCGTCGGAACTAAACCGGGTTTCATCAATGCCATAGGCCGCGAGAGCACCCGGTGTGCTGCCGCCGCTTTGGTCGAGCGCAGCGATAAAACCTGGCGCTGATTCGATTCGATTTCGCTGCTCGTCTCCCACAAGACGTCCTCTCGAACTGGGTGGTGTTCGGCAATACCACGACTCCGAACCTCGGTCCACCTGCACACTACGCGGTTAACATCAACGCCGTGCACACCTTGAATGTCGCGTTGACCGGCGCCACCGGATACATCGCAAGTCATATCGCTGTTGCCCTCGCCGAACACGGGCACTGGGTCGTCGGACTCGACAATTTTGTCAACAGCTCGCCACTTGTGCTTGACCGTCTCGCCACGATCTCCGACACCGGCATGCCATTTGAGGAGCTTGACCTGTCGCAGACCGACAAGATCGCTTCGTTTCTCTCGACCAACAAGGTCGACGCTGTCATCCATCTCGCAGGGCTCAAGTCGGTGGCCGATTCTGTCGCTGAGCCGCTGCGTTACTACGAGAACAATGTCGCTGGCAGCATCAGCTTGCTGACGGCGATGGAGCAGGCCAAGGTGCACGGCATTGTGTTCTCGTCCTCGGCCACGGTGTATAACCCTGACCAGGTCAGCCCGCTCAGCGAAGACGCAGAAACTGGACCGATCAATCCCTACGGCCGAACCAAGTTCATGGTCGAGCAGATCATTAACGACGTGGCCGCGTCATCACCGCTTAAGGCCATCAACCTGCGATACTTCAACCCCGTCGGTGCCCACCCCAGTGGGCTGATCGGCGAAGACCCCATCGGCCCGCCAAACAATCTCATGCCCTTTGTCATGCAGGTCGCCGTCGGCATGCGGGACGAAGTCCTGATCTTTGGCGACGACTACACCACTCCCGACGGCACTGGCGTACGCGATTACATCCATGTGTGTGATCTCGCCGACGGACACGTCGCGGCGGTAGATGCGCTTGCCAACAGTGGGTCAAGCCAAACGATCAATCTGGGAACAGGCGTTGGTTCATCGGTGCTCGATGTACTCGCTGCAGCCGAACGAGCTGCAGACCGAACCATCCCCCATCGTGTTGTTGGACGCCGTCCCGGCGATGCCGCTATCAGCTACGCCGACCCCACCCGAGCACACGAACAACTCGGCTGGCGGTCCCAAAGATCCCTGGCCGATGCGTGTGTTGATCACTGGCGCTGGCAAGATCAAAACCCACAGGGCTATTCCAGCTCGTAACATCACTTCGTCGCCAACCACTTGTGCGGTTGCCGGCTTCCACCCTTTTCACTCCCCAGACTCACTGGAGCACCAAATGTCTGTTCGCATCGTCACCGACAGTGGCTGTGATCTGTCACCCGAAGTTGCCGACGCTTTGGGCATCGTTGTCGTGCCGCTGAGCATCCGGTTCGGTTCCACCGAATACACCGATCGTATTGACCTCTCCCCCGAGAAGTTCTACGAGGAAATGGCTCAACGCGACGAACTACCCGAGACCGCAGCTCCGTCCCCTGGTTCGTTCGCGAAGGCGTATCAGTCGCTCCTCGCCGACGGTGCGACCACCATCCTCAGCATCAACCTGTCCGAAGCACTTTCTGCAACCGCGCAAGCTGCACGCACCGCCGCCACCCTTATCGAAGGCGCCGACATTCGTATCATTGACTCCACGTCAGTCACCGTCGGTCAGGGCACCATCGTGCTTCGGGCCGCCGAGGCCGCTCGCGATGGCGCAAGCATCGAAGAAATCGTCGCCAGCACCACTGACCTCGCTGCACGTACCCACGTGCTGGGTGTGCTCGACACACTCGACAACCTGAAGAAGGGCGGCCGCATCGGCAATGCCCAAGCCATGATTGGTTCACTGCTATCGATCAAGCCATGCATCGATATCAGCAGTGGCGCAGTTGAAGAAGCTGGCCGTCAGCGCACCAGGAAGAAGGCACTAGCCTGGCTAGCCAACTCGCTTCCTGCAAACGCCAAGAACGTCGCTATCGGCCATGGTCTAGCTCCCGATATCGACAGCTTCGTCAACATGATCAACGTCGAAGTAGATCGTGTCAACCTGATCGGACCTGTCGTGGGCACCCACGGCGGACCACGCGTCGTCGGCCTCAGCTACACGGTCTAGAACCGCTCCGCTCCCACCTCCATTCCACCCCGCATCCACCCCGCACCAACGTCAGAGGTTGCCGGGACCACAGAACTGTGTAGCTCAGACAGCAGTCATAAGCGCAGCGAGTGAATCCGTACTACCCCCGCTCCGACGCAGTTTCCATGCCTGCTCGGTACTGAACCGGTGCAAACGAAGCAAGCCGAATTGAATGATCAGGAACTACAGTCGCGCGTGTGAGTGGTGACGATCGCGCCTTGGTGGCGCAAGCTCAGGGCGGCGACCGTGCCGCGCTCGATGAGCTGCTTCGACGTCACTATGACCGCATCTACGCAATCTGTCGGCGGGTTACCCGCAACAATGCTGACGCCGCCGACGCCACCCAAGAAGCACTCATGGCTATCGTGCGTGGGCTGGCCAAATTTGACAACCGAGCCGCGTTCTCGACGTGGTCGTACCGGGTCGCAACCAATGCGTGCCTCGACGAGTTGAGGCGCCGCAGCCGTCGGCCGACTCCCGCGCTCGTCGACGAACACAATGGTTGGGCCGAACAGAATAGCCATGACCGAACACCGGCCTTCGATGAACAAATCGTCGTGCACGACGAAGTCCAAGCCGCCCTCAACCAGCTCCCAGAAGAGTTTCGCGCGCCCGTGGTCTTGCGTGACTGTGGCGGACTCGACTATGCCGAGATCGCAGAAACGCTCGGGATTCCGCCAGGTACCGTGCGATCTCGTATTGCCAGGGGTCGAGCGAAACTCGCAGAAATACTGCACTCCGGGAACCAGCCCACTCGTGGCGAACGTCAGAACAATCAGTCATGAATCCGCTTCCACCAAACGCTGACGAGCTCGTCTCGGCCTATCTCGATGGTCAGGCCTCACCTGATGAAGTCGTCATTGTTGAGTCCAGCCCCAAGCTGATGGACCGCGTCGCATCCATGCGCGGTGTCGCTGATCTGGTCAGCGAACCAGCTGCACATCCGGCTGCACAAAAGGACGCCCACATCTCCGCAGCCCTTGATGCCTTCGACGCTCTCTTTGCTCAAGATGTCGACCAGGTACCACTGGCTGGTCCCTCCGTCTTGGCTGGTGTGCCGACATCTGCGGGACACCACGCGGCTGAACACGACACAACATCGCCTGCTCTGGACGCCAGCACAATCAGCGGTGTGACCTCGCTTGCTACTGCTCGCGAACAGCGCCACCCTCGGCGGTTCAATACCGGCATCATCGCCGCAGCTGCAGCGGTCGTTCTACTCTTTGTCGCCGTCGCTGCGTTCGGACTCGGTGGTGGCGAGGACTCATTCGATGTCGCATCAACACAATCTGAGGCTGCCAACACCGTTGCTGACGCCCCCGAGATCGAATCCTTCACCGACGGTACGAGCGAAAGCGAGGCGATGACCGCCGATCGTCCGGACATCGGCGCGCTCGAAGCCGCACCTGCACCAACATCAGCGCCACCCCAAGCTGCTGCCTCTCAGCCTGCTGAAGAGGAGGAGATGGCCGCCGACGCGGCTTCCGATGACGGTGGCGGGCTCGACTCCGAAACAGGAACAGCCCTCGCTACCGAGAGCCTCGCTCTTACACCACTCCCGCTGTTCGTCGGAGACTTCCTCGACCAAGAGGCACTGCTTCGTGCACTCGAGCAGGTGCCTGTCGACGAGTTAGCCAAGCGAGTTGAGCCGTTCGAACCTGGATTTTTCCCTAGCTGCCAACAAGACGTGCCTGAACTTGCCGCTACTGAAACACCAACCTATGTTGGCGGAGCCTTCATTGCCGGGACAGCTGTCGAGGTACATCGAATTGGCGAAGGCGACGACATCGTTATCGTTCTCGTCGACCCCACAGACTGCTCGGTTCTTCCCGCCACACCCTGACCTAGATCACCACACGCGCCCTTCTTTCGCCGACGCGGCGCGAGGACGATAGGCTTTCGTTCGCATGGCTGAGACGAACGACCCAGTAGAACGCAGCGAATCCTTGCCCGTCCCCGGGCTTCCTACCGATTGGCACGTACTTGCGACCGAAAGGGTCGTATCAACGGTCGACACGGTGCGGGTCAAAACATCCGGCCCGGCCATCAAGGTTTCGCGAGCGGTTGTTTTTGGCCTCATGGGGGCCTTTATTGGCCTCATGGCAGTGATATTGCTGCTTATCGGCCTCGTACGCCTGCTCGACAACGTCCTGCCAAAGGACGTATGGCTGGTGTATCTGATTCTCGGTGGCCTGTTCTTGGCCCTGGGCGGATTCATCTGGTCAAAGCGCCCTCACCGGGCCGCATCCTGATCGACTACATCGTGCGTCTTGGCCTGTTCGTCAGACCATGTCCATGATCGATCACCACAACCGGCGGAATGCGCTCGCATCAGTGCGGGTTCCGAGCCAGTCACATTCTTAGGAGCAGCTATGACCGCTGAGCATCATGAAGTCATCATCATTGGTTCCGGGCCTGCTGGCCTGACCGCCGCAATCTATGCAGCCCGAGCCCGGCTTGCCCCGCTCGTCATCGAGGGTGAACCTTCATCCACGAGCGATCAGCCTGGTGGCCAGCTCATGTTGACGACTGATGTTGAGAACTTTCCCGGGTTCCCCGAAGGAATCATGGGCCCTGAGCTCATGGGTATGTTCCGGACCCAAGCGGAACGTTTCGGCGCCACCATGGTCACTCGCAAAGTCGTCAAGGTCGACTTATCAGCCTCACCTGGCGATACACCGCACAAGCTCTGGATCGACGACGCCACCACTCCCGAACCCACCTATACAGCGACCGCCGTCATCATTGCGACCGGCGCCCAATCGCTGATGCTGGGCCTTCCCAACGAGTCGGCTCTTGTTGGCCATGGCCTAAGCACCTGCGCTACCTGCGACGGGTTCTTCTTCCGTGACCAAGAGATTGCGGTGGTTGGCGGTGGTGACTCAGCCCTCGAAGAGGCCATGTTCCTCACCCGCTTCGCGAGCAAGGTTTCGTTGCTTGTTCGCCGCGACGAACTGAGGGCCTCAAAGATCATGCAGGACCGAGCGTTGGCCAACGAAAAGATCGAAATCGTATGGAACACGGTGGTCACCGGTTATCTCGGTGATGGCATGATCTCTGGTATCGCTACTGAAAATACCCAGACTGGCGAAGCAGGAACGCTCGATGTCACCGGCATCTTCATCGCCATTGGCCACAAGCCATCAACGAGCCTATTCGTCGATCAACTCGAGGTTAAACCAAACGGTTATCTCGTCGCTGAGCCAAATTCGACCCGCACAGCGATCCCTGGTGTCTTTGCCTGTGGTGATGTCGTCGATGACTACTACCGGCAAGCCATTACTGCGGCCGGCTCTGGTTGCCAGGCAGCGATTGACACCGAACGTTGGCTCGAGGGCCTCGACGACTGAGACCTGACTCTCGAAGTCACACGCCCAACCACGATTTGCGGAATAATCGCGAAATTCCACGAGTTTCACGACACACAAGTAACTACCTGATCACTTACAGCTACTAGGTTCGGAAAAGAACCCTCAAGGAGTCTCCCATGTCCGACAAGATCACCAACCTCACCGCCGAGACGTTCGACGAGCTCGTTGGCGCCGCCGAAGGTCCCGTACTGGTGGACTTCTGGGCCGAGTGGTGTGGCCCGTGCAAGATGATTGCACCAATTCTCGACGAAATCGCCGATGAACAAGGCGACAACATCTCGATTGCCAAAGTGAATGTCGACGAGGCCAATGAAATTGCACTGCGTTACCAGGTGATGAGCATTCCAACACTGCTGGTTTTCAAAGACGGCGAAGTCGCCAAACGTATGGTCGGCGCGTCGGGCAAGGCCAAACTGCTCGAGGACATCGCCGAGTTCCTCTAGGCCCGTACTTTTGGCGGCTATTAGCTGCCTCAACCCACTGTTTGGGGATGCACAATCGACGTATATCAAGATCGACCCTTACGTGTCGATCTTTACTTTAGACGCGATGTTCCACAATGGCCGGTGCAGTCTTTACACAGCTTTGTGCACATGCTGTGTAAAGCCCAGAAAACTCTCAACCAAAGCTCTAGA
>DNHM01000329.1:0-1759 GCA_003485885.1 Acidimicrobiaceae bacterium | reverse complement strand
ATCCCCACCTTGGTGGCAAACAGGTCGCCCAGTAGCTCTTCGAGTTCAAGCAACGCTGGCGGCTTCGTAGCACCGATAACAGCATCACCGCTCGCCTGGAGGTCGTCTGGCTGGGGCGACCCCCCACCAGGTGCTGCATCGCTATCGCGAACCATTGCCTCGAGTGCTCGCACACTCAGGCCATTACTCAGTACCTGATTGACCAACGCACTCCTAGCGGACGCGTCTACGGTCACCAGTACACGGCCATGGCCTGCACTGATCCGTCCGTCGATGATCAGTAGCTGGACGTCCACTGGAAGCTGCAATAACCGCAACGCATTCGCAACTGCCGGGCGACTGCGCCCGACACGAGTTGCTACTTGTTCTTGAGTTAGCGAAAAGTCTTCGATCAGCTGCTGAAACGCAGCTGCTTCCTCGATCGCATTCAGCTCAGCACGTTGGACATTTTCGACGATGGCTTGGGCCAACGATGTTTCATTGTCGACATCGCGAACAATGGCAGGAATCCGGTCAAGGCCAGCCCGAGTTGCGGCCCGCCACCGGCGTTCGCCAGCGATAAGTTCAAACTGGGTATCACCATGTTTGCGGACGAGCACAGGTTGCAGTACGCCAAGTTCGCGAACCGAGGCGGTCAGAGCAACCAGCGCCTCCTCATCAAACGCCTGACGTGGCTGATACGTGTTGGGCACGATGTCGCCAACTGGGATATCTCGAAGTGGACTGTCATCCACTGGTCGTGACGGTTCAGACGGGATGAGCGCGCCCAGTCCTCGACCGAGTCCACCCTGCCTAGGCTTGGCCATTGAGCACCTCCTGGGTTACTGCCCGGTACGCAGCAGCGCCGCGGGAGTCCGAATCAAATGTGGTAATTGGTTGCCCGAACGATGGGGCCTCCGACAAGCGGACCGTTCGAGGAATGACGTTTTCGCAGACAGTTTTACCGAAGTGTGATCGGACCTCGTCGACTACCTGGCCAGCAAGTCTGGTCCGGGGGTCAAACATCACCAGCACAATATGGTTGATTACCAAGTCTGGGTTCAGGCTTGCCTTCACCAGGTCGACATTACGCATGAGCTGGCCCAGCCCTTCGAGCGCGTAGTACTCACACTGAATCGGCACCAGGACCTCATGGGCAGCGGTGAGGGCATTGATGGTCAGCAGACCCAGCGATGGTGGGCAATCAATGAGGACGTAGTCGAAGTCATCAATGACCGAGTCGATCGCTAACCGCAACCGGTGTTCTCGACTGAGCAGCGATACCAGTTCGATCTCGGCTCCAGCTAGGTCGAGGCTACTTGGCAACACAAACAGGTTCTTGATCTCGGTGGGCTCGATACAGCTATCCGTGTCCTGGTCATGGAGCATGACGTGATAGATCGAATACTCAAGTTCTCGAGGTTCTAAACCAAGCCCAGTCGATGCATTCGCTTGTGGATCAAGATCGACGAGTAACGTTCGATATCCCTGTTCTGCCAGGCAGGCCGCAATATTGACCGTCGTTGTGGTTTTGCCAACGCCACCCTTCTGGTTCGCAACTGCAATAATTCGGGGGAGTGGCATCGCCAAAACTGGCTCAGGCTCAGCCACCTCGCTGGCTACAGGCTCTGTGGTCTCATCGGAACTACCCTCGACTGTCTCAGGTACATCCTCGTCGCCGATAGCCGTTGTGAGATCAGCCGCACGTTCGCTGACCATGGACTCAGCGGCCTCGGTAGGCACGACCTCTGTGGCCGGGTCTGGCGTGGCTGGGTCTGGC
>DNHM01000229.1 GCA_003485885.1 Acidimicrobiaceae bacterium | reverse complement strand
CGCTTCGTTTCCGTCTAGCGTGAGTTCTGCATGTTCCCGAATCGTTATCGCAGCCGGGTTTGTTTGGATCCCGACAGCAGCAGTGTCGGAATCACTCATTGGATGTCCAGCTTCGATTTTCGCACGCCTGATTGTCTCCCGCCTCAACGACCACGAGTAGGGCCATTTGTCCCCTCGGCCGTGCCTGACAATTGCAACCGAGTAGGAGGGTCCAAGGATCTCCGGCACTTGCCTGTGGCCCCGCTTCGAGAAGTCCATCTCCACCAGATCACCCGCCCGCATGAGCTATGGACATTGACTATTCCCGGCGTCACAGTGACTCGTCGCCCTGCATCGCGAAGCATCACTACCCTTCGGTAGAGAAGGAGCGGTCGGCATCTCGCGTTGTGGCTCCTTTCTTAGTTGCGAATCAGCCGAGCCAACTACATTGGCTGCAGCTACGGAACAGGGAGACTGCAGTGGAAAAGAACGAGTTCTTTGCGGACGCACGAGATGATCTGACAGGACCGCTCGCAGGTGTGCGTGTGCTCGAAATAACCACAACGTGGGCCGGCCCAATGGCGGGAGTTGTACTGGCCGACCTCGGCGCCGACACGATCAGGGTCGAGATGCTGAGCGGCGACGTCGCCCGGGCAATGATTCCGCTGCCCGACACCGAAGTCCACCTGATGCACGCCACGGTCAACCGCAACAAACGGTCGTTAACCGTCGACCTGACTACCGACGAAGGACGGCAGATCCTGCTCGATCTGGTCGCCACATGCGACATCATGCTCGAGAACTTCAAGGCGGGCACGCTGGCTCGCAACGGTCTTGGTTACGAGGCCGTCAAGGCGGTCAAACCTGACATCGTCTACGTGTCGGTCACCGGGTGGGGCCAATACGGGCCCGACCACCAGGCTGCTGGTTATGACCCTATGGCTCAGGCGACCTCGGGTTTTATGTCCGTCAACGGAAACCCCGACGCTCCCCCAACCAAGGCTGGTACCTGGCTTGCCGACGACATCGGCGGTCTCCACGGAGCCATTGGTGCCATGGCCGCGCTACGTCACCGCGATCAGACGGGCGAGGGCCAGTACGTCGATGTCTCGATGCTCGACACCATGATCTTTCAGACCAACGGGCTTCCTACGCTGGGCTCTCTGGGCGTCGATCCCGGGCGGTGGGGCAACGCACTCGGCTTCGTTGTGCCGTGCGACGTGTACGACTGTTCTGACGGACTCATCTACGCAGGTGTGCTTCTCGATGCCCATTGGGTTCTGCTTGCGGAACTGATCGGCCAACCTGAACTAGGTCACCATGAAAGTTTCGCGACCCGCGAGGCTCGGGCTGCGAACCGAGACGTCTGCGACATGATGTTTGGTGCCTGGCTTGCTGAACACACCCGTGACGAAGCCGTCGACACGCTTCGGGCCCTCGGCCTGCCTGCGGCACGGGTCCAAACATTCGCCGAGGTCGTCAGCGATCCCCATGTCATCGAACGCAACATGATGCAACCGACCACGCAGTACGACGGCCACAGTGTCGATATTGTCGGCCCGCCTGTGAAGTTCTCTCGCACGCCGACAACCATTCGCACCCCGGCCGCATCACTCGGCCAACACAACGACGAGGTCCTCGACGAACTCGGCATCGATCAAGAGACACGAGCGAAACTACGCGCCGCTGGCATCATCGGCTAGAGCTGCAAGTTGGCTGAGCGGTTGACGCTCGCCCTCACCCAACCCGGTCAAGTATGCAAAAGGTATGCCGCACACCAGCATCAAGGTAACGAACGAGACTCGCGCTCGCATGAAGGATCTCGGCGGCAAATACGAGGGCACCCTCACCGAGGCTCTGGACTTACTTGAGGGTGCACGTTTCTGGGAGCAGGCTGAAGCTGGCAAACAGTGGCTGGATTCGCTGAGCGATGCAGAACGTGCTGAGCGTCGCTCCAGACCTGATGCGCTCGACCAAGCGTTCTCGGGTCGATGCTTGATCAAGGCGAGCATCGGTCTCTGCCCACACCCAAGCCAGCAGAGCATTGCGATTCATTACCTCGTGACGAAACCCGAGCGACTGTCCGACGCTAGCATCCTCGGCTCGGGCTGCCTGTTAGCGCTTGCGGGTCACCTGAACTGGCAGGTTGGTGTAGCCATTGATGAACGCGGAGAAGGTTCGTTCTGGGTCGCCCACGACTTCGATGCGGTCGAAACGTTGCAGGACTTCTTCCCACAGGATGCGGAGTTGCAGCTCGGCAAGGCGGCTACCCATACAGAAGTGGATGCCATATCCGAACGACAGGTGCCGCTCGGCGTTGGGTCGCGCCAAGTCGATGGCCTCGGCGTTGTCGCCAAAGACGTCTTCGTCTCGGTTGGCCGACAGGTACCACATGAGTACCTGGTCGTCCTTGAGGATCTGTTTGCCACCGAGTTCGGTGTCTCGTGTCGCGGTGCGTCGCATGTACGACAATGGAGTTTGCCACCGGATGATCTCGGGAACCAGGTTCGCTACAAGCGATGGGTCGGCGACGAGTTTGTCGTACTGATCGGGATAGGTGTTTAGGCCGTAGACGCTGCCCGACATCGAGTTGCGGGTGGTGTCGTTTCCGCCGACGATAAGCAGGAACAGATTGCCAAGATGGGCCGCCGCCGGCATGTCCTTGGTGGCCTCACCATGTGCGAGCATCGAGACGAGGTCGAAGCCGGGGTTCGCTCGGCGTTCCTCCCACAGTCCTTCGAAGTACTCGAGGCACTCGCGTATTTCGTGGCGCTGCTGAGCTCCTGATTCGACCAACCCACCCGGTTGTGGAATCGAGGTAACGACATCGGACCAGCGGGTGAGTTTGTGCCGGTCTTCGAGCGGGAAGTCGAACAGGGTGGCCAGTAGCAGGGTGGTCAGCTCGATAGAGACGTTTTCGACCCAGTCGAAGGTTTCACCCTCGGGAAGACCGTCCAGCACCGCGACGGTCCGTTCGCGGATGAGATCGTCGAGGTTACGCAGGCTGCTAGGAGCAGAGATGCCTCGCACGGTTTTGCGTTGCATAGTTTGTTCCGGCGGGTCCATGGCGATGAACGAGGCGGCGTTGCTGATCGACTCGGGTATCGGCACGCCGACCGGAGGTCCGATGGTGATGCCCTCAGCCGAGGAGTACGTTTTCCAGTCTCCATCGACGGCCCGCACGTCGTCATAACGAGTGACGTTCCAGTAGCGGCCAGCAGATCCGAGTTCATTCAAATGAACGGGATCCTCACGTCGCAACCGGGCGAAGTGGTCGTGCCACCGGTGCTCGCGGAACAGGTGCGGATTCAACGGGTTGATTTCGTCGAGCGGCAGGTCGGCCGCTTCGCCAACGTCGCCACCGAAAATCGCCTGCTCCATTTCCGGACTGCGGACAGGCTTTCGCGCCAGCCAGGTTTCACGATCGATCTGGGTGTCGGTCATCGTCCCCTCCTGCGGGTGACTGCAGCGTCAGCTCCTGTTCGACGTTAGCGGTTGCGTAGCAAGCGGGTGATCCTCGAGGCGGAACAGCGCCTTTCCCGATGCGACATGGCTACGAGGCCATCCAGCCGCCATCGACCATGAGATTGACGCCGGTCATGTACGTGCACTCATCGCTTGCGAGAAACAGTGCCGCCTTGGCGACGTCGCTGGGGCGCCCTAGGCGTGGCATCGGCGTTCGTGAGTTCGAATAGGCGATGGCCGACTCGCTGATCGCAGCGCCGCCTCGGCCGGTCAAAATTTTTCCCGGCGCTACCGCGTTACACACGATGTGCTGGTCACCGTAGTCAGCCGCGATCTGGCGGGTCATGTAGACAATCGCCGACTTACTCACACCGTAGGCAAAGTTGTTTGGCGACGAGACCATTCCGTGTTGAGACGAGATGTTGACGATTCGTCCCCGCGCCTCGGAACGAACGGGCTGATTGAGCATCTGCTGCACTGCCCGCTTGCATCCAAAGAACACCCCAGTGACGTTGACGTCCATCACTCGGTTCCAGTCGTCTTCGCCGGTTTCAAGCAATGGTGTACCCGTGCCGATCGCAGCGTTGTTAACCATGATGTCCA
>DNHM01000284.1 GCA_003485885.1 Acidimicrobiaceae bacterium | reverse complement strand
CCCGAAGCTCCGTTCACGCTGAAAATTCCGGGCATCGACGCCGGCTTTGAAACGAGTGATCGCCAGGGTGAAACATTGCTGACCGATCCAGGGTGGGGTAGCGCTTCGTGAGCCAGACCTCGTGAGCCAGACCTCGTGAGTCAGACCTCGTGAGTCGCATCGTCAGCCGCATCCCGTGACTAGGGCCAGGGTGCCAAAATTGCGTAAAGCGCTGAAGGCATCGTCCCCCGGCACGCGATTCGAGCAGCAATGCTGGAACGAAGGCAAACAATGGGTCGCCGGCGTAGACGAGGTAGGTCGGGGCGCATGGGCAGGGCCGCTCACCGTCGCGGCAGCGGTCATCCCTCGGGAACGACGTATCTACAAGGTGCGTGACTCGAAGATGCTGAAGGAGTCGGAGCGCGAGTTGTTATATGACCGAATCATCGATTGGGTCGAAGCATGGGGTGTAGGTCACGCTTCTGAAGTTGAATGCGACGAACTGGGTATGTCAGCCGCCCAGAAACTGGCAGCTCGCCGGGCACTCGAAGCCACGGATGTAGAGCTTGATCACGTGTTGATCGATGGCAACTGGGATTTTGTTGGCGGTTCGAACACCAAGATCGTGAAGGGTGATGCGAAGTGTTTGTCGATCGCTGCAGCATCGGTGATCGCCAAGGTCACTCGTGACCGACTTATGCGTTCGATGGCCGAGCAGTACCCGGGCTACTTCTTCCAAGACAACAAGGGCTACCCGTGCCCCCGCCACCGGGCCGCGCTCGCTCAGGTCGGACCTGCAGTTGTGCATCGTCATTCGTGGTCGTTTATCGATGCGTTGCCAGATTCTGGCATCACATTACGTCGGGACCAGCAACGTCTGTTCGAAGGAGAAACGCCGTAGTGAAGAAACTCATTTCGCGAATCCAATGGATCTGGGTGTTGATTGGTTGGACCTTGTTCCTGTGGCTGTCGCGCCTGCGCAACGTGGTGAACAACGACGAGCTCACCAGTTCAGGCCGTTCCATTCGTATCGGTATTGTGGTGATCTTTGTGGGGCTCGCTGGTCTCACCGCTGTTGCTGTGCGCCAGCTACGGGCAGCGCAGAGGGATCCTGGTCTGGGAAACGTGGGATGGCAAGGCAAGATGATTGGGCTGTTTCTTGCCTGGACGGCCGGGTATTGGCTGATTCGAGGCATCGGCATCTTGATCGATGGTGACTATTCGATCGGCTTTAAGGCAGTCCACACGGTCCTGATGGCCGTGTCGCTCACGCTGGTATTCCTGACCGCCCGAAGCGTCCGGTCACAGAGCGCTTAGAGGGCCACTCACTGGCCTGAACACGAGCATCTGGAGATGCCCCTGTTAACATCATGTGCGTGGGTCAGCCAGTCACTGTTGTGAAGAAACCATCATCCAATTCAGGTGTTGTCCGGTTTGAAATCAACCGTTCGATCACCGGTATGGGACATGAGCGTTATGGCGGCGCACCTGGGCCTGAGCATGACCGTCCATGCGACGAACTTGCTCGCCGTCTCTTCGCTCACCAAGGCGTCGAGTACGTGCACATCAATAGCAATGTGATCACGGTCAACATGTCGTTTGGTGCTGATGATTCGGCGCTGAGCGAGACGATCACACAGCTCTTCACCTACTACCGACCTGGTGTCGAGGTTCCCTCCTTCGAGTAACCCTGCTGCCCTTCTCGGCAGAGCGGCCCTTGTAGGCAGCAAAATTTAGTATGCAGTAGCAAGATTTATTGTGCGGTTACAAGATGTAACGCGGAATGAATCAAAAAGTCGTACTTCTGGTTGACAGTGTTCGAACAGGTGTTCGATACTGGGGCGATGCGGAGTGCAGCCCATCTTGAACTTGTGCGCGAGTCGATTACGACCGCGTCAACCCTGGCCCATGAACGCACCTTGCCGGTGATTGGCGACCTGGCCCCGTTGGTGCCATCTGGTGGGCTGCAGCGGGGGAGCACGCTGGCGGTACACGGCGTTGGGGCAACCTCGTTTGCGCTTGCTCTTGCGGGCCAAGCGGTCCGTCAGGGTTCGTTCATGGCGGTGATTGCTCCGCCATCGTTTGGCCTGGCGGCATGTCTTGACTTCGACATTCCGCTGCGGCGAGTGGTGCAATTCGTCTTGCCCCCCGATGTGGCGAATTGGGCCCAGGTGATTGCTGCGGTTGTCGAAGGGTTCGACCTGGTAATGCTGGCCGACCGCCACCAGGCCACGGGTTCACAAGCGCGCCAGCTCACCGCCCGAAACCGTGAACGAGGCTCTGTTTTGATCCGCGTAGGAGGGCCGGCTTGGCCCGATGCTGCCGATCTTCGCTTCGACGTGAGTTCGCCGGAATGGTCGGGTCTGGGGCAAGGGCATGGACATCTGCAGGCTCGTAAGGTGGCGGTACAGGTTGCAGGTCGCCGGTATCACGGGCGCAAACGTACCCACGAGATCATGCTCCCAGCCCCCGAAGGCGGGGTTGGCTTGGCGCCTATAGCAGCGGCGGTCACAGGGGTCGATCGTTTCGCTGGTGCCGATATCGATGCCATGCTCGATGTCGTCGACGAAGGTGCTGATCGGGACACCACTGCAGCTGCGCCTGGGCTCGATGCCATCGCCTGATATGGCATGTTCTTCTGGTTCAAGGTCTGGCAGTGCCGAGCGGCTAACAGTCCTGACCTGTCGAAGCTGGCCGGTTGTCGGGTGTGGCTATCGGCCTGAAGATGTTGCTGCGGTGGTGGTGGGAAATCGGGTGATCGCTCCGTCGTTGGCCGCCGAACAGCTCGGTGTGGTCGTAGGACTTCGCCGCCGCGAGGCGCA
>DNHM01000531.1:2408-6606 GCA_003485885.1 Acidimicrobiaceae bacterium | reverse complement strand
GATATCGGAGACCGGGTCGGTCGCAACAAGATGGGCCTTCCACCGTTGGCCGTCTTCGGTCCAGGCCAAGACGTACTCGGCGCTGTCGATCAGACCAGCGCTGGTGACGATATGGCCGTTGTCGGTCACGAACATGCCGCTACCTTCGCGCATGCCTGCCGAGGTCACGGCAGTGATTCGTGGCAGCGAGGCTGCGACCTGGTCATGGACCCGGGCGGCCAGCAGCGCTTCGCCCTGGCTTGAGTCTTCGGCCGTGAACTCGGTGGCGACTGGTTCTTGGCGTTCAGTACTGAGTGGGTTACCCGGACTGAGTGCAACCATGAGCGGAGCAGCGTTACTGGTCTCCACGGTCGGGGAGCTGCCCTGGCTCGAGACGATACCAATCGTGAGCGCACCAGCTCCGACGACAACAAGTCCAGCAGCAAGCTTCAAACCTGCGTTGAGTCGTGAACTGGGTGCCGGGTCGGACAACGATACGACGGGCACCTGCGCTGTTTCCGCGTTGGCGTGTGCAGCCTGCATGGCCGCAATTTCAGATGGATGGCGCCAAAGGCGATCGTCGGGATGAGGGACGGGCCGAAACTCTTCGGGTCCGTCGTCATCATCATCAAGCCCGGTCACGAGAGGCCACACTACTGCCGATAGAGCTCGCCCTCACCGCGCCCCTCATCAAGGTGAACGGCCAACCGGAAGTTGTGGTTGCGGTGCGTTCGTTATGGCGACTCGCTCTGTGGACCCGATCGATGAGGTCGGGTTGTATACGATGATGTGGTGCAGACTCCTACTTCCGGCGATGACTGGGTCGGACTTTCGACGGAACCGTTGCCGGTAACCGAGGCGCTCGACTGGGCGCATCGTCCAGACTGCGGTGCAGTGGTGTTGTTTTCGGGCGTGGCCCGAGACCACAGCAGCGACCGCAGCGGCGTTGACCAGCTTGAGTACGAGGCCTACGAAGCCCAAGTTCAGCCACGTCTTGCCGAACTGGCCGCCGATGCCCGCACCCGATGGCCAGCCGTTGGCCGACTCGTCATGATCCACCGAGTCGGTGAACTCGTCATCGGCGATAGCGCGGTTGTTGTGGTCGCTTCGTCACCGCATCGCCCCGAGGCATTCGCCGCAGCCCGGTTCTGTATCGACGCACTAAAGGCCACGATTCCCATCTGGAAGCGTGAACGATGGGACCAGGGCGAGAGTTGGGGCCTCGAAGCCCAACACATCATCGAAGTGGATGATTTGCGCAATGCGACCATCGCGGCCGATGGTTCCGTTACGCTTCCCGACGCCCCACTAACGGACCATTAAGAACTCATGTCGCCGCTTCTCTTTCTCCTTATCCCACTCGTGATCTTTGTTATTGGTTCATGTGTGCTCTTCGGCGCGAGTCGCTTCAGCGGCGGCGGCTTCAGTAGCCGCAACGCCCCCGCTGATCTACGTGCCGTTGCTCCCATGCTCAAGGGGCAACGCGAAGCTGGTTGGCCCGTTAGCTCCAACCAGCACGCCAGGCGTTAACTCTGGCACGCGACCTTGCGATCGATCTGGGTACGGCCAACACGCTGGTCTACGCCAAAGGAAAAGGCATCGTTCTTAACGAGCCATCCGTCATCGCGCTCAACCAGAACAATGGCGAAGTGTTGGCCATGGGTCACCAAGCATGGGAGATGATTGGGCGCACGCCGCAATACATCGTCGCGGTGCGTCCGTTGCGCAAGGGCGCGATCACCGATTTCGATGTCACCCAGCGGATGATTCGACTGTTGCTCGAACGTGTGGGGGTGAACCGGTTTAACCGGCCCCGGGTGGTCATTTGTGTGCCGTCCGCCATCACTCCGGTCGAACGCCGAGCAGTGATCGAAGCTGCACGCCGTGCTGGCGCAGCCGAAGCTCAACTGATCGAACAACCGCTAGCAGCGGCGATCGGCGCCGACTTACCGATCAACGAGCCAGTCGGTTCGATGGTCGTTGATATCGGCGGCGGCACCAGCGAGTCTGCGTTGTTGTCTATGGGTGGTGTGGTTGCACTCGAAGCGGTTCGAGTGGGATCGTTCGACCTCGATGCCGCCATTCAGCAATATGTCCGTCGCGAACACGGCATCGCCATTGGTGAACGCACGGCCGAGGAAATCAAGATCGTTACCGGCTCCGCTGCCTATACAGATGGCGAAGTCCAGGCTCAGGTCAGGGGCCGCCAGCTCATGACCGGCCTGCCCGAGACCATCGTGTTGAGCCCTGCCGACGTCCGGTCAGCGGTCGAAGAGCCGGTCTCTGCGATCATAGATTCGGTGCTGGCGTGTTTGGCGCAAGCCCCGCCGGAGCTGTCACAGGACCTGCTGGTTACCGGCATTCATCTCGTAGGTGGCGGTTCGCTGCTCCGAGGTTTCCGCGAACGTTTGACCCGCGAGGCCGAAGTGCCGGTGCGTTTCGTCGACGCTCCGCTCGAGTGTGTCGTCCTTGGCGCTGGCCGTTGCATCGAGAGTTACGAAGCGGTCAAGGCCATGTTTATGAACACGGGCCGTTCGAACACCGGACGCCGATAGCGGCAACGTCTCTGCAGCTGCGAAGCCGGGTTAGTCGGCGTAGGCGTCAGGGTCAGGGGGAGCGTCGAGGACTCGGCCGACTTCGAGCAGGTCTTCGGCAGCTTGGCGGACCTGCCAGTCCTTGTCGTTGAGAGCCCGTTGGAGTGCGATGTCAGCGCGCGGGTCATCGAAGGCAGCGAGTGCAAGTGTCGCCCGCCTGCGGACGGTGACTCGGTCGTTGCACGCGACAAGAACTGCTTCGAGGCCTTTCGGGTCGCCGATGGCACCCAAGGCTGCAGCCGCGGACTCGCGACACAGCGCGTCGTCGTGTGTCGTTGCGATCTGTGAGAGCTGTTCGGTCGGCGCAGTACCCGAGGGCCACTGCATTTCTCCGCATGCGAAACATGCGACTTCGACGACCGCCGCATCGTGGTCACCAAGCAAGGCTGCTGGCGAGCTATTCGCGACCTGAACTGCGAGTTCGCCAGCTCGAGATCGCACCCGTGGCGCGGGGTCTGACATCGCGGAAATGATGTGGTCGACAGTGCATGCTCCGAGTCGTTGGAGCGCAGAAAGGGCGGCCTCGCGGACGATCGGCGCATGGTCAGCCATGTGAGCTTCGACTAGTGCAAGGTTCCCGGTGTGTCCGGCGACGACAACGTTGCGGTGGCGGTTGACGACCTCGAGTTCCGGCGGTGGGGGAGGAGCTGATGTTACGGCCACTACCCGGCCAAGATCTCGAGAAGAAACCGTCCGGACGCGATGATCAGCAGCGTGACGCCCGCAATCGCCATTCCCAGGCCAATGACGATCAGTATGAGTATGAGCAGCGATCGAACCCGGATATACCACGGGGTTCGAGCGTCGTAACCGACCACGGCTCGATGGTCACGAAGCGGGTCGCGGCCACGGCCCCGGGCTTCGCGACTCGAACGAGGGCCGCCAGCGGCATTCACCCGGGTCGCTGCGTGAAAGAGGAGATTCTGCTGGAATCGTTGACCCGCTGCCGCTCGATGGGTGTTAGCGCGTACCGTTGCCGGGAATGGCAGACGCGGAGCGAGGGTTTGCTGGCACATGGCCAGAAGGATCACGGTGACGGAGACTACGAACACGGGCAACACAACGAGCCTCACCCTACCTGCACGAAACGTTGTGGGCGGGTCGAGCTTTGTCGTACCCGTGTCGGTCGATTCTGCCGGAGTCGACCCCAAGAATTCTCGAGACGTTGTTCTCGTTGCCCAAGGAGCACATCGATGAATCGTCGCCGAGTTGGGCTCGCTGCCGTCGTGGTCGGCGCTGGTGTTGTTGTTTGGCAACAGCTGAAAGTTCGGGTTAACCCAGACGAGGATCTGGCGACCCCGGAGACTCCCAGCACTTTTACCTCGTCGTCAGCTTCCACCGCACCGGTGACCGATGTGTCGCTGGGCGACCCTGAGATCAATGCTGCGGGTTCGACCCTGGGTGACCCTGAGATCGATATGGCTGGTGCACCAACGTCGTTGGGTGACCCGGACATCGATACATCCACGGTGTCGGGTGAAGCCGACGTGGAGCCAGTCAGCACCAGCGTGACCCCAACGATCATTGTGCCAACCATGCCGTCGACAGGCACGGACTCTACGCCCGAGATCGCCGAGCTGCCCGAGATCGCCGAGCTGCCCGACACTGATGTGCCCGACACTGAT
>DNHM01000531.1:0-2323 GCA_003485885.1 Acidimicrobiaceae bacterium | reverse complement strand
GATGGCGTTGCTCATGCCGACTGCCGCGAGTGACACGCCATTGAACGCAACGACGGCTTCGCAAACTCCAGCCGAATCAGCGCTGCCAGCGACCAACTCACGGGGCAATGCGGCTGACCGAGATATCACCCAGGACACGGCCAAGATCACCGATGATCCCCGTCATGGCATTGCTGCGCACAAGAAGGCATCATTCCATCGAGCCCACCGCGGATGGGCCATCGCCCTCAGCATCCTGCTCGGTCTCGTCGTAACGGCAATCATTGCCGGTACAGCCATACGTCTCCCGTATTACAGCCTGGAGCCGGGTTCGGTCTACGACACGATCGAACTGGTCGAAGCACCCGGTGACCTGGTGTCGATCCCCACGGGCGAGATCGGGTTCGTCACCGTCGCCCAGACGGCAAACATCTCCCCGTGGCAGTGGCTCAACGCCAAGCTCGACAACAATGTGCGCATCCGCCACGAAGACGACGTGCGGGGCGATCAAACCGCGGATGAGCTCCGAGCGGCTGATGTCCGTCGTATGCAGGTGTCAAAGAATGCGGCGGTCGTTGTTGCGCTCCGCAAACTCGGTTTCGAATTGATCGTGACACCGATCGGCATCGAGGTCGCGCAGGTGTTCGGTTGCACCGCCGCCGACGGCACGTTGGGCACGGGCGACATGATTGTTGGCGTCAATGGTGTCGAAGTGCTGAGCGGCGAGAAACTCATTGAGCAGCTCATGGACCAGTCAATCGGTGACGAGGTTGACCTGCTGATCGAACGAATCGACCCCGACAACCCGACCCAGTCCATGCGCACTGATTCGGTCGCGCTGACACTTGGCTCGGCCGACGCTGCGTGTTTGCCCGACGATGTTCGAGCTGAAGACCCGCGTCCTTTTATTGGTATCGGCACACTGCCAATGTTTGATGAAGAGTTTCCCATCGAGATCGACGTGCGCACCGGCAGCGTTAGCGGGCCATCGGCAGGGCTTGCGTTCACCCTCGCGATCATGGATGTGCTGAGCGAAGGTGAGTTGACCAACGGGCTGAGTGTTGTCGCTACCGGCACGATCGACCGTGACGGCAATGTCGGTCCCGTTGGTGGCATCCATCAGAAGATGGTGACTGCAGAACGCTCAGGTGCTGATGTATTCCTTGTGCCGCGATGTTGTGACAACTTCGTAGACCGGGATACAGGCGAACCGCTCGACATGCCGGGCAACTATGAAGAGGCGCTCCTGTACGCCGACGACATCATCGTCATTGGGGTCGACACCCTGGATGATGCGCTGGTTGCATTGGGTGAACTCGGCGGAGACGTTGCTCGGTTCTTACCCCAAGAGACGCCGTAGCCCGGAAATTCCGGTAGTTGAGGTCCCGCCCGGGTCGCCACCCGATCGTGCAAGGTTGCGTGGCGTCGCTCTTTTCGGAACGTCTCAGTTGCAACATTTCGCGCTCGAATCGGTTTTTTTGTGGCCAATATGCCAGTCCCACAGAAAGTTTTATCGACACATGACCGAGTGATTTTGGTTGCACTGATGCTGATGTGGCCCATGTTGCTCAGGTGGTGGGTGTGAAAGATGTCCACCATGGTCGAATCAGGGCCTCAGACAGGAATAGCATCGTGCCGTGGGTGAGCCGTTGCCAGAGCAGGCGCTAGATACCGCTGTCGATCCAGTCGAGATCGTGCAGCAGTCGTTCGATACTGAACGGCGAGGTTTCGACCAGCGCCAAGTCCAGCAGTATTTGCGCGCAGTAGCGGACTCGTTGCAGGACGCACAACAACGCGAAGCCGACATGCGGACCCGTCTGGGTCGAGCGGTGCGCCGGGCCGAGGCGGCCGAGCAGGCGCTTCGCGACGCGCCGTCACACGACGCCGCAGAACTGAACCGAGCGTTTGGCGAACAGGTTGCATCCGTTCTTGAAGCGGCCCGGGCTACAGGTGAGCAACGCGTCACCGCGGCCGAGAAGTCGGCCGAACAGCTGATGGCGAATGCCAAGGCCAAGGCGACGGCGATGCGGGC
Source organism: Acidimicrobiaceae bacterium (assembly GCA_003485885.1). Lineage (GTDB taxonomy): Bacteria > Actinomycetota > Acidimicrobiia > Acidimicrobiales > UBA10347 > UBA10347. The sequence goes on along the minus strand of DNHM01000531.1, from coordinate 312 downwards.
GGAAGCCGACGCGATTCTAAGCGAACGACGCGACGAGGCGGAGCTTGCCGCTACTGAGCTTGTAGCCGAGGGTCAGGCTGAAGCCCAAGAGCTTCGGAACCAGGCGAAGGCCGAGGCCGAAGCCATTTTGGCAGCGGCTGCTGACCGAGTCGAGCGCACCCGCGACGAATGTGATGGTCTCATTCTCGAAGCCGAAGAAGCGCGTGCCCAGATTCTTGAAGACATGGAGCGACGTCGTCGTCAGGCTCGGGCCCAAGTCGAGCGGTTGAGGGTCGGACGCGACCGGCTGCTGCGCTCATACGACGTCGTGCG
>DNHM01000066.1 GCA_003485885.1 Acidimicrobiaceae bacterium | reverse complement strand
CATTCCTCATCGAGACCCATTCCTGTTTCTCGATGAGGTCACCGAGTTGGAGCCGGGTGTTTCGGCAAAGGGCTTCTGGATTCCTGGCGATGACTTACCGTTCTTTGCTGGCCACTTTCCTGGTCGCCCAACCCTTCCAGGGGTGCTCATGGCCGAGTCCATCGCTCAACTCGGGGCCTATGCGGTGTTGCACGGTGAAAGCTTCGCTGGCAAGATCCCACTTTTCGGCGGGCTCGACAAGGCCAAGTTCCGTCGCCAGGTTCTGCCGGGTGAACGACTCGATCTCGAACTCACCGTGACCCGGATGTCTGCCCGAGCGGGTAAGGCCACCGGAAAGGCCTTGGTCGGCGGCCAGGTGGCGTGCAGTTGCGAGTTGATGTTCGTCGGCGTCGACGTCTGAGCCTGCCTGCCCACGAGGGCCCTAGCCAGGCCGCACCGCCGAAGCGAGAACGACAGACACGCTTGGTGCCGGGCGGCTCACGTGCTGGTCAGGCCAAAGGTCCCACATTCACTACCACGAAAACAAGAAAGGCCAGCAGCACTCGCTGCTGGCCTCCAAAGGATCGGTTGAGTTACTGCGGCGCAGGGCCGAAGATCAAGCTGGCGTTGTGGCCACCAAAACCGAACGAGTTTGAGATCGTTGGACCGGGCGTCCACTCTTGGCCTTCGCCGAGTACCACATTGATCGGCGGCAGCTCCGGATCGACTGCGGTGGTGTTGGCCGTCGGTGGAATGATGCCCCGGATCATTGATTCGACAACCGAGACTGCCTCGATCGCCCCTGCAGCACCCAGTGAATGTCCGGTGACGCCCTTGATGGAGGTCACATAGGGGCCTGGTGTGCCGAAGAGATGCGCACAGGCCTGTGCTTCTGCAGCATCGTTAAGCGGCGTAGAGGTGCCATGGGCGTTGACATAAGCGATATCGCTTGGCTGCAGACCAGCGTCAGCGATGGCACGAGTCATGCACTTGATCGCACCAACACCGCCCGGTGACGGTGCGGTGATGTGATGGGCATCGGCAGTAGTCGCGTAACCGAGGATCTCGGCCAGGATCGTGGCGCCACGGGCCCTGGCCCCTTCGAGCTCTTCGATAACCAATACCCCGGCGGCCTCGGCTGCAATAAAGCCGTCGCGGCCAGCATCAAATGGTCGGCTCTGGCCCGAGCTGGACAGAGCTGTCATGTTTTGAAAACCAGCGAGTCCCACAACGGTGGTGGAGCTTTCGGTACCGCCGGTGACCATGGCATCGCATCGATCCCAGCGGATCATGTTGAGCGCGTTGCCAATACTCTGATTGCTCGCGGCGCACGCCGTCACCGTGGTCTCGCACGGACCCTCGAAGCCATACTTCATGGAAATATGAGCCGATGAGGCATTCGCCATCATCATCGGAATCAGGAATGGGCTCACTCGTCGTGAACCCTTCTCGTGTTGCACGAGTACCTGCTCCTCGAACGTACGCATGCCCCCAACGCCGGTTCCCACAAGGGAACCAATACGTTCAGGGTCGTACGGCAGGTCGCCTGCCTCGGCCAGTGCCTCGGCAGCAGCGATCAAGGCGAACTGTGCATGTCGATCGAGTCGACGGGCTTCCTTCGTCTCGAAATAGGCGGAGAGGTCGAGTTCTGGGACGTTGCGCGGTCGTTCGTCGGGCGCGGGAGCGAGCAGACCATCAAAGAATGCTTCGCGGCCCAGGCCCGCCGTAGCGACTGCGGATGCGCCCGTGATAACCACACGGCGCTGTGACATTAGAGCTTGCCGGTAACGAGTTCGTAGGCTTTGCCGACTGTGTCGACGCCTTCGAGTTCGTCCTCGTCGACTGCAACATCGAATTCTTCTTCGAGAGCCATGACGAGCTCAACCAGGTCGAGGCTGTCGGCATCGAGGTCGTCAGCGAAGCTGGCCTCTTTGGTGATCTTGTCGCCTTCGACAGCGAGCACCTCGATGGCGCACTTCTTAAAACGTTCAAAGTTGGCTTCGTCGCTCATGATTTCTCTCTTTTCAGGTTCGCTTTGATGTGGGGAGTTACCCCATGCTCAGGCCACCATCGACCGGTAGGACTGTGCCAGTAATAAAACCGGCTTCCTCGCTAGCGAGGAAGGTCACTGCCGCTGCGATTTCATCGGGGTGTCCGATGCGCCCGAGCGGTACCAGGTCAAGGATCTGAGCGTGTTGATCTTCGTTCAGCGCAGCGAGCATATCGGTGTCGATGGGCCCGGGTGCGACGATATTCACTGTTACGTTACGTGATGCGAATTCTTTGGCGAGGGAACGTCCGAGTCCAACAAGTCCTGCCTTGGACGCCGCATAGTTGGCTTGCCCTGCCTGACCGCCAAGACCGACGACAGATGAGATGAAAATGATGCGTCCCCAGCGGCCTCGCATCATGTTCCTGATTGCTCGCTTTGATGCTCGATAGGTGCCGGTCAGGTTGGTCTCGATGACTGACGTGAAGTCGTCGTCGGACATGCGCAGCACGAGGTTGTCGCGGGTGATGCCTGCGTTCGCTACCAGGATTTCTACTGGTCCGAGTTGCTCCTCGACCAATGAGAATGCCGCGTCGAGCTGGTCGACATTGGTCACGTCGGCCTGCACAGCTAGGAGTCCGAGCTCTTCGGCTTCGGCTGGGGGAGTGGAGTTGCAGGTGACAGCGACCCGGTGACCGGTGGCCGCTAACCGTGCGGCAATAGCAAGACCAATGCCGCGGGAGCCGCCG
>DNHM01000272.1:559-3557 GCA_003485885.1 Acidimicrobiaceae bacterium | reverse complement strand
GTCAACGAACCCGGGCGTTACCAGTGCACCAGCGGCATCGATTTCTCGCGTTCCTGAGCCGTCGACCTTGCCGACCTCGACGATGGTTTCACCGTCGATTGCCACGTCTGCGATTCGAGCAGCTGAGCCACTTCCGTCGATGACAGAACCGCCGCGAATTACCAGATCATGTGTTGCCATGTCATTACCCCCAGAGGTTTGAGCCTAGATCAGGGGCGGCAGCACCGTTCAGCCGATGTTGCATCTCTTCGACCTACCGCTGTGTGCGAAACCCAGGCCGAGGCATTCGCCAATGAACCCGATCCTTCTGCACCGATCGAAGAGACCGTGCGGGCTATGCACGACATGGTCAACAAGGGCAAGGTGCGTTACATCGGTGTTTCAACTATGTCGGCGTGGTTGCTCATGAAGGCGCTGTGGAGCAGTGGCGGCTTGGACTGCACTGATTTGCGTGGGTGCAGAACTCGTATAGCTTGCTCGACACCAGCGACGACGCCGAGGTCCTACCAGCGTGCCGTGACCAGCAGTTGGGCTACACACCGTTCAGTCCACTCGCTGGTGGGTTCCTGACCGGTACGTATCAGCTGGGCGGTGACTACCCAGCAGTGTCGCGAATGACAATGCGCCCTGAGCTGAGCCCTGAGCCCTGGACCCATGAGCCGGATGTCGGATGATGGATGATGGATGATCGAACAACCTTCGCCGCGTTGGATGAGTGCAGCCAGTCGGCCCGACAGCATGGAATTTCGATGGCGGAGCTGGCGCTTGGCTGGTTGCGGCATCATCCCGATGACACCGCTCCGGTTGTTGACCCCGCCAGCCCGAACACTTCGCACCGATCCAAGAAGCGATAGCGCTCACCCTGTCTGACGAGGAACACCTGCGCCTATCCGCACTCTTCAGCGGTATCTGATCAAACCCATGAGCCAAGCGTGGGATCGCCACGACGTCGCGCTGTTGGCCCCCAAGATCCGGGTGATCAATCCGACCCGTTACTGCAGCTGAGTAAAGCGGCCGCCGTCGACCGGGATTGATACACCGGTTATGTAGTTCGCTTGTTCGGAACACAGAAAGGCAACAACCTGACCAAAGTCAACGGCATCGCCGATACGGCCAGTTGGCTGCATCGCAGCCAAGTCTTCGACGCTGCCGGTGTTCAGGTCGGTCACGCGCGGGGTCAGGTGCAGCCCGGGCTGCGCAGTATTGACGGTAATGCCATCGCCTACAACCTCGAGCGCCAGAGTCTTGAGCAATGATGTCAAACCAGAACGAGCGGTATTCGAAAGGATCAGGTTCGGCATCGGCGTGTGCACCGACGTCGACGTGATTGCGACGATGCGTCCCCAGTGTTGGGCCTGCATCCCTGGCACGACCTTCTTACACATAGCGGCCATCGAGACCAGGTTCATCTCCAGCGCCGCGGCGTACGCGGTGATATCGGTCTGGGCGAAGTTGCCGGGTGGCGGCCCGCCTGCATTGGTGATGAGGATGTCGATACCACCGAGCGCCTCGGCAGCTGCGTCGATGAAGGTTTCCGCTCCTTCTCGTGTCGACAGATCGCCAGCGATCGGAATCGAACCCGCGACCTTGGGCACCGCGGCTGCGAGGCGCTCCTCGGTACGGCCATTTACGACGACGGTGCAACCCGCATCTGCGAGTGCAACCGCTGTTGCCAAACCAAGCCCCGACGTAGATGCGGCGACGACTGCGCGTTTTCCTGTGATTCCCAAGTCCATCACTACAACCTAGTGCACCACCCAGGACAGCTCTCTAGCGGCAGGGTCACCGAAGGCCGAGTAGCGTCGCCGCGGTGACGGGCGTCGAAATCGCAATCATCATCGGGTTGACCATGGCCGGATCGATTGTCCACGGCTCAGTTGGTATTGGACTCGGGCTTGTTGCCGCGCCCGCTCTTGTGGCCATCGACCCCGGCTTTGCCCCCGGCCCGCTGTTGCTCGCCGGCCAGATTGTCGGCATCCGCCATGTGCTTGCAGAGTTCGATGGAGCCGACATCGACGCGTGGAAACGGGGACTGCTGGGTGTGCCCATAGGAGTGATCGGAGCGCTTCTGGTCCTTGAGCTGATGTCGGACAAGCTGCTCGCGATCACGGTCGGCTCGCTCACCGCGCTCGCTGCGGCCTTGTTGCTCGGCGGCTGGAACTTAGCCCGCACGCCAAGAGCCGAGACCGTGGCGGGCGCTGTTTGCGCGTTCTCGTCGCTCACCGCTGCCTTGCCGGGACCGCCACTCGTGTGTGTCTACGCCGACATGAAACCATCCACGATGCGCCCCACCGCCTCATTGCTGATTCTGTCTGTTACCTCACTCGGCTTCTTCGCTCTTCTGGCCACCGGCAACTTTGGCTCACACGAATTCGAGTTACTCGGATGGCTCATGCCAGGCGTCATTGCTGGCCTCATCGCAAGTAGGTGGGTGCGTCCCCATCTCGACCGCCTATGGTTCCGGCCGCTCGTCTTGGTGATCGCACTCATCGGAGGCCTGGCGTTGGTCGGCCGCCAGTTGTTCCTCTAGCCCAACACCCCAGGCTGCTCTCTGAAGCTGGACACGGAATGTCCGTGAACGCCGGAAAACGTGGCACCCGCATACATGGCACGCTGCTGCCATGAAGAAACTGCTTGTTGCGAACCGCGGCGAAATCGCAATTCGGGCCTTTCGGGCGGCGTACCAGCTCGATATCGACACGGTCGCGATTCACACGTTCGAAGACCGCAACAGCCTGCATCGGCTCAAGGCCGACGAAGCGAATGAGATCGGCGAACATGGCCATCCAGTGCGCGCCTACCTCGACCCGATCGCCATTGTGGCCGCCGCGAAACAGTCTGGGGCCGACGCGGTTTACCCCGGATATGGTTTCTTGAGCGAGAGCCCTGATTTCGCCGAAGCAGTCATCGATGTAGGTTTGACATTCGTTAGCCCATCGGTCGAGGTGCTGAAAGTCACCGGCAACAAACAACGGGCACGCGATGCTGCCGAAGCTGC
>DNHM01000272.1:0-405 GCA_003485885.1 Acidimicrobiaceae bacterium | reverse complement strand
TCTTGTCGAAGCCGTCGATGCAGCCATGCGCGAAGCGCTCAGCGCATTCGGCGACGACACCGTGTTTCTCGAAGAAGCCATAACCGACGTCCGCCATATCGAGGTCCAAGTACTCGGCGATAACGCTGGCAACATCATCCACCTGTACGAACGCGACTGCTCTGTGCAGCGCCGCTTCCAAAAAGTTGTCGAGATAGCACCTGCTCCCGACTTGACGGCGGCACAGCAACAGGCACTGACAAGTGACGCGGTCACATTCGCCCATCACATCAACTACGTGAATGCTGGCACGGTCGAGTTCTTGGTCGACACGTCCGGCCGTCATGTGTTCATCGAGATGAACCCTCGTATCCAGGTGGAGCACACCGTGACCGAAGAGGTCACCGACGTTGACCTCGTCGAAGC
>DNHM01000351.1 GCA_003485885.1 Acidimicrobiaceae bacterium | reverse complement strand
CGTCCAATCATGCTCGAGGCGTTTTCACTCGGCGAACGAATTATGTCGTCGACCGGAGCACTTGCACTCACATCGGTGCCCGCATCGATGGCGATTATTGGCGGAGGATACATCGGAGTCGAACTTGGCACCGCTTGGGCCAAACTCGGATCACAGGTCACCATCGTCGACGCTGCAGACACCATCTTGTCCCAGGTTGCGCCCGTCCTTCGGCAGCCTGTCGAACGCCGGTTGGCCGCCCTCGGAATTCAGGTCCGGGTCGGGGTCACGGCCGATCAACCAACCGCACACGGCCTGGTCCTAGACACCGGCGAGCACATCGGGGCCGACGTGATCGTGGTCGCTGTTGGCAGACGACCGAACAGCGATAACGCCTCACTCGACACCCTAGAGATCGAACTCGACTCCCAGGGCCATATTGGGGTCGACGCCCAAATGCGCGCTGCTTCTGGCATCTATGCGATCGGCGACCTCGTCGCCGGGCCAGCGTTAGCCCACAAAGCATCAGCCGAGGCCGAGACTGCCGTCGATGCCATCGTCGGACGCCCTGGTTCGTTTTCCCCGGCAGCGATCCCCGAGGTCATCTTCAGTGACCCCGAGATCATGAGTGTTGGTGAGCCGCTTCCCTCCGCTGACTTCTCTACCAAGGCTCACGGCTCTACCAAGGATCACGGCACTCTCGTGAGCCACCGATTTCCGCACGTCGCATCGGCGCGAGCTCGGACCATCGGCGAGACGTCAGGGGCCACCTATGTCGTCACCGATGAGCACGGAACTGTTGTTGGTGTGCATTCGGTAGGACCACACGCATCCGAACTCGCTGGCGAAGCGACGCTGGCTATCGAACTTGCCGCCACCGTTGAAGACATCGCCAGGACGATCCATGCCCATCCGACCATGTCCGAATCCCTTGCCGAAGCATCATGGCTCGCACATGGCCATCCATTGCACGTTCGCCGATGACCAAACCAGAAACATGGCACGCGGCTCATCTCGCCGCCAATGATGCTGGACTCCATGGTTATTTTGACCCCGAGACTGGCCTGTTTGTGATGACCGAGGGTTATCACCGTCGCAGGGGTCACTGTTGCAACAGTGCGTGTCGACACTGTCCCTATCGCTGATACGTTCCCTCGTGGCCCAAGTACAGGTGAACGGCGTCGATATCGAATACGAGATCTCGGGGAGCGGCGAGCCGCTTCTGCTGATCATGGGACTCGGTGGCCAGTTGACGGACTGGCCCCAGGAATTTGTTGACCGGCTCGCACAACACTTTCAAGTGATTCGTTACGACAATCGCGACAGCGGACTCAGTTCCTACAGCACGGTTCCTGCGCCTACTCGTTGGGAGCTGATCAAGGGCAACCTCAAGCCGAGTTCGATAGAACCTCCGTACCGACTTCGAGATATGGCCGACGACGCACTCGGACTGCTGTACGCGCTCGATCTAGACGACGCCCATATTGTGGGCATTTCGATGGGAGGCATGATCGCCCAGCTCATCGCTGCTGGTGCGCCCACGAGCACCCGATCGTTGTGTTCCATCATGTCGAATACCGGTGATCGCCGAGCTGGACGACCAACCCCAGGCGTTGTGGCATCCATCGCACGGCGTGGTCAGCCGGATCGGTCCGAAGCACTCGACGTCACCATCGAGCTATTTCGGCTCGTAGGCGGACGAGACTGGGATGAACACGAACAACGTGTTCGCAGCGCTGCCAGCCTGGACCGTGCCTATAACCCCGCCGGAGTGCTCCGGCAGTCCCAAGCGATTGCTGCCAGTCCGGATCGTACCCAAGCGTTGCGGCAGGTCACCGCACCAACCCTTGTTGTGCATGGGCTGGAAGACACGCTGGTCCGCCCATCAGGGGGTGTCGCTACAGCCGCAGCCATTCCGGAGTCACGGCTCATCATGTTTCCGCGTATGGGCCACGATTTGCCCCGTTCCCGTGACCACGAGTTGATCACTGCCATTCGCACAAACGCTGCTCGTGCAAACGCAGCCCCATCACGCCCGAGCTAACAGCCACCGCCAGGCGGACGGTCGTCGGGGACACTCGTGTCCACAACCTCGAGATGGGTGTGGGGCCACGACGGCTCTGCCGTGAACTCGTCTATTTGTGACTCAAATGGCAGCGGGTTCGCCCCGCCCGACGCGACTACGGTCTCGCCAGCGATAACCCGTGAACCAACCGCAGGAAGATCGCCTTGTACGTGGAACAGGCGGACCTGCCAGCCGGGGAGTCCATCGGGTTCGATGTACACCAGCGAATCCTGGTGTTTGCAGTACAAGACGTACTGGCGGGCAGCTACGACGGTGCCGGTTACCGGCGCTCGTAGTGGCTCACCTGGTGGCACAACGATGTCGACCGCAGACTGCGCTGGAGTGCCACGACCACGTGAACTCAACACCATGGCCGGTAGACCGCTTGCCGCAGCATTGATGGCTTTGGACCCCGGATGGCTTGCCTCATGGAAACCAATGAGCTCAACCAGCCCTGCAGGAATCCTGATTGTCGTTGAGCCCGCGTGGCCAAGTGTTACGAAGCCCATGTTTGCCACCACGTGCGAGGACGGAGGTCCAGTCTCGCCTCCAGCTGCTGGTACAGGTTCACTCGTAGCTGTTGGCTCAGTGGCAGCTGTTGGCTCAGTGGTCGCTGTCGGCTCAGCGGTAGCTGTCGGCTCAGGTACAGCGGTTGCTGGGATAACGGTCGGCTCAGGGGTCACGGTCGGCACGGTGGTAGCTGTCGGCACGGTGGAAGCTGTCGGCTCAGGTACAGCGGTTGCTGGGATAACGGTCGGCTCAGCAGTGGCTGTTGGTGGCACAACGGTGGTCTGAGGTGTTGCCGTTGGCGGTGGAGTCGGTGTCGGGACCTCGAGCGGGGCGGTGGTTGGTACCGCCGTGGGTACAACGGTGGGCTCCTCCGCGATGATCGCGAGCGTTGCGACCTCTCCCGATGCAGGAGTGCAGGCTGTGGCTGCTGTGGCCAAAGTCAACAAAAGCGCAAGAAGTGAAGCAGGGGGATGCCGATGCACGTGTTAATCGTAGTGGCCCTAGCCCCTAACTGGCTGTCACCGCCACCGGAACCGACAGATAACCCCGGAGCGTGATCCTGCGCCGGTTACGGAGTTCGCCAGTCTGTTCGACGGTTTTACATCGTTTGATCATGGCTCCGAACAGTTCTTGGGTCTCGGCCCGAGCCAAATTCGCCCCGAGACAGTAGTGAATTCCCGAACCAAAACTCATAGGCGGGCCCTCGTCTCTGGTGATGTCGAAACATTCCGGATCCTCGAAGTGTTTTGGGTCTCGATTCGCGGCCCCCAACAGGGTCATGACACGCGTGCCCACTTCGACAGGTTCGCCCGCCACTTCGGCTGGTTCCAGAACAGTTCTGCCATCCAGCTGCACCGGGGAATCCCACCGCAGCATCTCCTCGACTGCAGGGTTGAGCAGCGAAGAGTTATTCCACAGCCTGGCCATTTGGTCGGGATGGCGAAGCAGCGCTCCCATGCCATTCCCAATCATGTTGGTTGTGGTTTCGAAGCCCGCAGCGAACAGCAGTGTGGTCACCGCGACTATCTCGTTGTCACTGAGGCGGTCGTCGCCATCGGCCACCTGGATAAGACCCGACAGCAGGTCATCCGCAGGGTTGGCCTTGCGTTCCGCGACCAGATCCTGGAAGTAGCCGCGCACCACGGCGTGGGCGGCGTAGCCCTCGCGAAGGTCATCCGCAGTCGCTGCAGGTTCCAGTCCAGCCGCCGTTGCCGTGATCAAGCTGCGGAACTGGGGCCAATCTGCTTCTGGAACACCGACCATTGTGCCAATCACCGCAACAGGCAGGGGAAACGCCAACGCATCGAGAAGATCACCGCCTCCCGCCTCGACGAACTCGTCGACCATGCCCTCTGCAAGCGTCCGAATGCTCGCTCGCAACGCTTCGACCCGGCGGGGCGTAAAAGCGCGAGACACGAGCGCACGTTGTCTGGTGTGTGCCGGCGGATTAAGAAACAGCATTGATGCTGCGTGGTTCTCTTCCACGGCTTTCATCTGCTGGTCTTTGCGCACCTGGGCTGCCTCGGGGTCACCCGAGGACAGCAAACTTTCGTTCGTAGTGGACTTGCCGAGCCGGTTGTCGCGGAGCACTTCGCGGCAGTCGTCGTACTGAGACAAAAAGATCGCCCCGTTTGCACTGCGGTGCATCGGCGCTTCTTCGCGCATGTACCGGTAGTACGGCGAAGGATCCTGCAGGCCCTCTTCGCCAAGGAAGATATGGGCCAGCGCATCGTCTCCTGACGTGGGTCGCGGTACAGGATCAGGTTTCGACATGCCACAATCCTATGCTCGATAGGTGCTCGATCTCGAACTGGTCCGTTCCCACTTCCCTGCTTTTGATGATGGCAAGGAACCTCGCTTCTTTGAAAACGCTGGTGGGTCGTTTGCTTGTCGGCAAACAATCGATGCGCTGCTCCGGTTCTACACCGAGACAAAGGTCCAGCCGTATGCCGGGTACGCCGAGTCCGCTACCGCAGGCGAGCTCATGGACAAGTCCCATGCCCGCTGGGCTGAAGCGCTCGGTGTTGCTGACTCCGAAATCCTCTTCGGGCCGTCTACATCGATGAACACCTATGTCCTCGCCAAGGCGTTCGGCGAACGGCTCAAGCCCGGAGACGAGGTCATCGTGACCAACCAGGATCACGAAGCAAATACCGGAGCGACTCGCCGCATGGTCGAAGCAGCCGGAGCAACGTTACGCGAGTGGGGTGTCGACCAAACCACCGGCGAGCTCCACCTTGCTGACCTTGAAGCGCTCCTGTCATCGTCGACCAAACTGCTCACCTTCCCACACTGTTCCAACATTGTGGGTGCCGAGAACGATGTCGCTGCCATCTGCGCCCTAGCCCGTCAGGCGGGGGCTCGAACAATCGTCGACGGCGTGTCGTATGCACCTCATGGTTTCGTCGATGTAGGAGAACTTGGTGCCGATGTGTATCTCTTCAGCATGTACAAGACCTACAGCGTCCATCAAGGACTCATGGTGCTGCGGGATGAACTCGCAGAATGGCTACCCAACCAGAGCCATCACTTCAACGCCGATGCTCCTCGAAAACGGATGGCGCCTGCCGGGCCCGACCATGCACAAGTCGCTGCAGCCGGCGCCGTGCTCGATTATGTCGAAGCAACCACCCCCGGCTACGACGGTGACTTGAGGGGCGCGTGTGAAGCGGCAAAAGACGCGTGGCAGAGCCACGAAACAGCGTTATTACAGCCAGTTTTGCGGTGGCTCGACGCCCGCTCCGATGTCCGAGTTGTCGGCCCCACCGAGGCATCGGCAGGAATGCACCGCTGTCCCACGGTTGCGTTTGCGGCCGAAGGTCAACAAAGCGCACAGGTCGCAGCTGGTCTTGTCGACCACGGGATCATGGCAAGCGCTGGGGATTTCTATGCCCCGCGCGTCCTCGACGGAGTCGGTCTCGACGTGGCCAATGGTGTCATCCGAGTGTCATGGGTGCATTACACCTCGCAGGCCGACATCGATCATCTTCTGACAGCGCTCGAGCAGGTACTCGGCTAGTCGCTAACCGTTGGCCATCAGCTGCTAGGCATTCTTGGGGCCGCCGGTAAATCGGGTCCCTGCGGGATCCACCGCCCACTCGGGACTCACGTCCCACTGATCTTCAAACACAAGCTGTGACATCGGACGACGCCGGACCGGTCCATGACGGCCTGCAGGGACACCAAGTGTGATCGTGCCGGCAATGAACGCCGCGTCTGGGAGTTCTAACGCGGCACGGATGGCGGTTTCGCGGGTCTGATGAAACATGGTGAGGGCTCCCCCGAGGCCGACAGAACGGGCACCCAACAACAAGTTCTGCACCGCCGGATAGACCGAGGCACCTTCGCTCGGCGTGGGATCCCGGTAACGAAGCATGCACGGAAGCACGATCACCGGAGCATCCGCGAACGTGGCGACATACTGTTCCATCGATGCCAACATCCGAACAGTTGCGGGAGATGGGTCGCCGTCGGAGAACTCGCTGCGCGCTCGTTTCTCGCCCCAAACCTCGGCCGCTCCTTCCGCCAGGAGCGCACGCACGTTGCGGGCTCGTGGACCATCTCGAAGCACGACAAACCGAAATGGTTGGCGATTTGAGCCGGAAGGAGCTCGGGTCGCGAGGTGCATCACCGTGGCTAGTTGGTCGTCGGTTACCTCGATGTCCTGATAACGGCGGATGGTTCGAGTCGTGGTGAGGCCCTCGTAGAGCGATAGGTCGTGCATCACGGTGTCGTTCGTTCGTCGCTCGTCACATGCTCAGAGATGAAAAGAATCGGCACGCCCAGACCAACATCGCGACGGAGGGTGCACACGGAGCGCCCCGATTGCACCGCAGGCTTGATTGGTGTGACAAAGTCACCCAACATCGCTGTGGTCGCTTCGAGATCACGCACCGTAAGCGCCAGGCCCCACCATTGAGCCGCGCCGTCGCCGTCAGCAGTATCGGGTCCAACAAGTTCGCAGATCACGTCGCCTAGCCAGAAGAACGTCTGACGCCGATCACCATCGGCCAACTCTATTTTACGCACCCGACGGGCTTCGATGCCCTGGGCCTCGAATGCCTCGGTTGTCCGGTCACAATCGGGAGTCATGACGACCACATGATCGATCGCCACCACGCCGTTCGGGTGCTCAATCGTGTCAACCTCTGCGGCAGCAGCGCGCCACGTGCCAAGTTGGAGCCCGTCGAGTTCACCCACGCCGTCGATTGACGCCCCAACAATGCCATGGCGATGACCGTCGCCCCGATTCTCGCTCGCAGCCGTGGTCACAATGGTTGTCGACCCAATGGTGACGACATCTTCGCCAGCGAAACCAGCAGCGTTCCATGCTTCGATTGGATCGTCGACGATCAATGCGCGTAGTTGTGACGAGTTCATGATGCTTCCTGGTTGGCGAGTGGACGAAGCCAGGCCACCCAGAAGGCCCAAACGACGACGAGTAAGGAGATAATGCCGACCAGACTGCCCCAAAACCAGTACGGCAGGAACAATTCGTCGGCGATGTTCTGAGTGTCTGAATCGAAGGACCGTCCGTTGCGTTCGAATTCCTTGATGAACAGATAGTCACGGCTCGACCATGCTGCCAATGTGAGCTGCACCGCCAGTAACTGAGCCACTGCCACTCCTGCTATCGGTGGTGCAAACCGTGCGATCAGCACAAGAACAACTGCTATCGCGACCATGGCAAAAAACCCGAACGGGTTACGGATCCAGACAAGGGCCGACAGCACGACCGCGCTACCCAGCGCACCGAGCACGTAGGGCGCAGTGCGAACCCGGCTGCCAGCGAGAAGTACGGCGGCACCCAGCACTGCAGGACCGAGCAGGCCAAAAGACGACACGATGACCTGGGAGAACCCATCTGCACCGCCGATGAGCGCCTGGCCTCCCAACGAGCGGTAGATGTTGAGTTCCTGGAAACTATTGCCGGTGACGAGTGCGCCAATGCCGTGGCCCATTTCGTGGGCCCAGGTCGCAAACAACCGAAACGGATAGATCACGGTGCCACCCCAGCTCACGAAGCCGAGGCCGATGCTTGCCGCTACAGCCACCGCGAACATCGCAACGAGTTCGCGCCGCGACAACCCGGCATCATCGGGTAGACCGGCTGGTAGGAGCGAGAAATCAGCCATCGTCGACGAAACGAAGTGACGAGGCATCGGTAATCGCCCGGTAGTAACAACTCGGCCGGGTAGTGCCGTCGCTGCCAACGGTGTGACAGACCCCAGAGTTAACCGGTCTGACCATGTATAACAAAGAGTTTTGCTCGCAATTGACCCGGACATCGATCAACGCCAACGTGTCACCTGACGTCGCTCCCTTGCGCCACAGCTCATTGCGACTCGTTGACCACAACACCGCAATTCGCTCGTGCAAACTCGTCTGCAAGGCAAGTTCGTTCGCGTAACCCACGAACAACACCTGTCCGGTGTCGACGTGTTGCAGCACCACAGGCACCACCGCCTGATCGGTCGCAGCGACGCTCGCCAGTTTGTCGAAATCCAGTGAGAGTTCGAGGTGTTCTTCCAGGTCAGCGCTCACGTGCGCCAGGATACGGCCTCACGGCTCAGCTACTGCGAATCAGATCGACGCGAGTACCAACCGGCACCTCGGCTGCGAGCATCGTGATCACGTCGTTCGGGAGCCGGATACAACCGTTCGAAGCGTACTGACCAAGCAGGTCGGGCCGGTTGGTGCCGTGGAGTGCGACCTTTGGCAGACCACCTGCACTACCGAACGTATTAATGGCCTCGCTAAAGACACCCAGACTCAGCAACCACGGACCGTAGGCGCCGCTCGGCCCAGGCATGATTTCATCGATGTAGGTCGACGCCACCGGCGTTTCACGTCCGACATCGCCGGTCACCACAGCGACCTGGTCCACGACCACTTCGTCGCCGTTCCACACCTTGACCTGATTGGTACCGACATCAACCTGGACGTAGTAGTTCGACGAGGACCAGGTGAAGTCATCGGCGTTGACCCACCCACGCATGGTTGGTCGAGTCGGAATCTGCACTTCGGCCCATGCGTCGCCCGGCTCGCCCTGGAGCACCATCACCGCGAGTGCGTTTCCAAAATAGGTGGGGTTCACGAACCAGTCATAGGTGGGGTCGATGGTTCCATTCAGGTACTCGTAGGTAACTGGTATTGGCTTGCCCTCGGGTTCGTCGTACACGACTGGACGCGAGACCGATGCCTTTGCCGTGAGCACCTGGACCTCGCCAGCCGCCGTTGGTCTCCCCGTCGGCCCAAATTCTGGTAGCACTGTTGGAAGTGAAATCGGTGTGGGCGGCGGCACCGTTGTCGGAGCTGCCACTGGGATTGTCGTGGCGACAGCGGCCGCATTCAGAATGGTGGAACCAGGCGACGTGCCACCCACTTCGACACTGTCGTCGTTGGTCGCTATCTGGCTCGTTGCCGCATCAGAACCAGCACAGGCTGTGGCTACAAACGCGATCATCAGCATGCAACTGGCTGCTGACCGAACATGTCGTCGGCCCACTCCAGCGCGCCAACTGTGCATCTGTATTAACGCCCGTGTCGTGAACACCACGGCAAGCGTAGGCCAAAACTGCGGCGAATCGTTTGCGCCAGATCACTGTTGCTTCACAAAGAAGCGTTTCAGATGCCTCGCTGTCGGATAGCTTTGACAATCGTCATGTCTACACGCATCGATATTGAGGTCACCAGCGATCGCGGCGACGGCACGTTTACGTGGCGTGCCGCCGGAGCGAAACAACCAAAGGGCGACTTTAGTGCTTCCTTGTT
>DNHM01000467.1 GCA_003485885.1 Acidimicrobiaceae bacterium | reverse complement strand
CCATGTGTACTGGAAATGTAGCGATATGAACTACGCTGACCCTGAACTCGATTCGCCGAAAGAAGAGTGCGGGGTCATCGGTATCTCGACACCTGGTGTCGATGCTGCCCAGCTCGCCTTCTTCGGCATCTACGCGCTGCAGCACCGTGGTCAAGAAGCCGCGGGTATCGCCGTGGCCGACGGCCAGGCAGTGCGAGTCCACAAGGACATGGGTCTGGTGTCGCAGGTCTTCGACGCGGCCACGTTGGACCCGCTGGTTGGTGGCTTGGCCATCGGACATACCCGCTATTCCACGACCGGTTCCAGCTCCGAACGCAACGTGCAGCCGTACGTGGTCGAGACCATGCATGGCCCGCTCGGTATTGCCCACAACGGCAACCTGGTCAACGCAGACAAGCTGCGCGAAGGCCTACTCAAACGGGGCGCCGGACTGTCCAGTTCCAGCGACTCCGAAGTACTCGCACTCATGCTGGCCGCCACCGAAGGCGACACCTGGGAACATCGACTGTCGCAGGTCATGGGCCAATGGCAGGGCGCCTTCAGCCTGGTAATCCTCAGCGGCACCAAGGTCATCGGCTGCAGAGATCCGTGGGGATTCCGTCCGCTTTCTATGGGCCGCCTGCCAAACGGCGGGCATGCGCTCGCCTCAGAGACAGGTGCACTGCGCACGCTTGGCTGCGACAATATTCGCGAGGTGGAACCCGGTGAAATTGTTGTGCTGCAGGGTCAGATGGCTCGCAGCATAAAAGGCCTGGACCCCGCGCCACGGCAAGCCCGATGCACGTTCGAGCAGATCTACTTCAGCCGCCCCGACGCCATCTGGGATGACATGTCGATCCACCAGGTGCGACAGCGTTTCGGCGCTGCGGTGGCAGCTGAGCACCCGGTCGAAGCCGACGTAGTGATCCCAGTACCTGATAGCTCACTGCCAGCCGCCATTGGCTACGCCGCCTACAGCGGAATCCCGTACAACGAAGGTTTCGTGAAGAACCGCTACATCGGTCGTACCTTTATTGAACCGACCGATGAACTTCGCCGCCAGGGTGTGGCGCTCAAGTTCAACACGCTCCGCGAAAACATCGAGGGCAAGCGAGTCGTCGTGGTCGACGATTCGATCGTGCGAGGTACGACCAGCGGGCCTCTGGTGAGAATGATCCGCGAGGCTGGGGCGCTCGAAGTGCACATGCGTGTGACATGCCCGCCCATTGCCCATCCGTGTTTCTTTGGTGTCGACATGGGTACCCACGAGGAGCTGATCGCTCATCACCTGAGCGTCGACGAGATCGCAGCCCATATCGGTGCAGACTCGCTTGGTTACCTGAGCGTGCCCGTCATGATGGAAGCCTTGGGCCGCCAAGACGGTTACTGCAACGCCTGTTTCACGGGCGACTACCCGATCCCTGTGCAACTGCAACTGCCGACGACTTCCAAGAAACGCTTCGACGGCGTACTGGCGTAGTCATGCGTTCCGAGATGCCGAGCAGGATCCAGGTGGGTGAGCGATGAAGGTTCTGCTGATTGGATCGGGCGGACGCGAACACGCGCTTGCGCAGGTCATCCTGCGCAGCGACATGCTGACCTCACTGGCTGTGGCTCCGGGCAATGCTGGTACTCAGGATCAGAACATCCGCCTCGACGTGGCCGATACCAACGGTGTCGTGAACTACTGCCAATCGAACGGCATCGATCTGGTCGTAGTCGGGCCCGAAGCACCATTGGTCGCTGGGATCGCCGACGCGCTTGCCAGTGCTGGCATCGCGTGTTTCGGGCCATCACAAGCGGCAGCACAACTCGAAGGGTCGAAGTCATTTACCCGTGCGTTCGCTGAGTCGTGTGGCATTCCCTCGCCGGCGTCGAAGACCTTCACGTCAACAGACGACGCGATTGCCTGGTTCGACGAGCAACCTTTCGACGTCGTGGTCAAGGCCGATGGCCTTGCGGCCGGCAAAGGTGTAGTCATCCCCGAGAGCCGCGAGGAGACCATCGCTGCGATCACGTCGATGATCGATGGGGGAGCGCTCGGGGTTTCGGGTTCGACCATCGTGCTCGAGGAACGTATGGCTGGCGAAGAGCTGAGCCTCTTCGGCGTCAGCGATGGCACCACAGTGATCGCGCTGGCAACCGCACAAGACCACAAGCGAGTTGGCGAGGGAGACACCGGCCCGAACACCGGTGGTATGGGAGCGTTCAGCCCGGTACCAGGAATCGATGCGGCTCGCCAGGCTGAACTGGCATCGCTGTTCTTGGAACCGGCGATCGCTGGCATGACGGCTGCAGGCACCCCGTACGTCGGCGTTTTGTTCGCAGGCATCATGCTCACGCCGACCGGCCCCAAGCTGGTCGAGTACAACTGTCGATTCGGGGACCCCGAGGCCGAAGTCATCCTCCCTATGTTGGAATCCGACGGCCTCGAGTTATTCGCGGCTGCTGCGAATGGCACCCTTGATCAGGTCACGGTCGAGATGCGCGATGGTGTGGCAGCAACAGTGGTTGTCTGCGCAGACGGATATCCGGCAGATCCCGTCAAGGGTGTGGCCGTTCCCGATCTTGGCAGCACCCACGACGTATGCACGTTTTATGCTGGTGCCACCCGTGACGACGATGGCCACTTGGTTTCAAGCGGCGGCCGTGTGCTTGCTGTGACTGGGATGGGTGTCGACCTCGATACGGCCTTGTCCATCGTGTATCGGCTCGTCGATCAAGTCACCGGCCACGGCCTGTTCGCTCGGGGCGATATTGGCTGGCGTCATTCCTCCGTCCGTTCCGGCAAGTCCACCTGATAACTGAGATAAGTGAAGTGTGATCTCTCCTGGGGAGATCACATTTGGAGACAGTATGAGCGATGCATATGAAGCAGCTGGCGTTTCGCTGACGTCTGGCGCCGAGACGATTGCGCGTATTTCGGCTGCGGTGAAGAGCACTCACGATGAACGTGTCGTGTCCGGCATCGGTGGTTTCGGTGGCGTGTTTGACCTGGCATCTCTGGCCGGCATCGATGATCCGCTCATGGTGGCTAGCACTGATGGCGTTGGCACCAAGACCAAGCTGACTGCAGCTATGGACCTTTGGGAAGGTGCTGGCGGCGACATCGTGAACCATGGCATTAACGATGTCCTCGTGCAGGGAGCCGTGCCATTGTTCTTCCTCGACACGGTCGCTGCGCAACGCCTTGATCCAGAGATCGTCGGGCGGATCGTCGACGGCATGGCCGAAGCTTGTCGAGCATCGAACTGCATTCTGCTTGGCGGCGAAACGGCCGAGATGCCAGGTGTGTTCACCGATGGCGCTGTCGATATCGCTGGCACCATGGTTGGTGCGGTATCTCGATCGAAGTTGCTTCCGAAGGCCGGTATCGAAGCTGGTCACGTGCTTATTGGTGTAGCGAGCAGCGGGCTGCACACGAACGGCTACAGCTTGGCTCGAAAGGTTGTTGGCGACACGCCACTCACCGCTCCGCTTCCTGGCGGCAACGGCGAGTCCATTGGTGCTGCGTTGTGTGCGACCCATCGCAGCTATCACGGTGTGCTTGCGTCGGTTATCGAGCAGGACCTGCTCATGGCGATGGCTCACATCACCGGTGGTGGCATGCAGGATAATCTTCCCCGAGTGCTGCCCGAACATGTTGGTGCTGTAGTCGACGTGAGCGCATGGCAGCGGCCTGCATTGTTCGATTGGCTGATCCAGGGCGCTGAACTCGGTATCGAAGATGCACATCAGATCTTCAACTGCGGTATCGGCATGGTTCTGATCGTTGCGGCTGACGACGTTGCCTCGGTGCAGGCCTCAATTGATGAAGCGACCTGGATTATTGGTGAGACCGTGGCCTACGACGGTTCGTCGGCTCGTGTCCAGCTTGTGAATATTTAGCGGCACGTTATGGCACACACGACTGTCGGTTCGGGCGTTGTGGCCCAGCCCGGTGCAACAGAGAATCAGCCCGGTGCAACAGAGAATCAGCCCGGTCGTATCGTCGTGCTGGCCTCTGGTGGGGGCACGAATTGTCAGGCTCTGATCGATGCTTGTGATGACGGCGACCTGGACGCACGCGTCGTGGCGGTGATCACCAACCGGCCAGGAGCTGGCGTGATCAAGCGAGCCGAAGCGGCCGATATTGCCTGCCATGTGATCGAACACGCGGGCAGCGATCCCGATGTGCGACACGCAGCCGATGGGCGCCTCATCGAACTCCTCACAAGCTGTGAACCGGATCTGGTGGTGTTGGCCGGATGGATGCGCATTCTGGGGTCCAAGGTCGGCGCTGCCTTTCCCATGATCAATCTGCATCCGGCACAGCCGGGAGAGTTCCCGGGAATCCGGTCGATCGAGCGGGCGTATGAGGCATGGGTGGCCGGCGAAATCGATGAGTCCGGCGTGATGGTGCACTGGGTTCCGGACGAAGGTGTCGATGTCGGACCGGTCATCTTGACCGAGACTGTGCCGTTCGTTGTCGGTGATTCGTTGGATGACTTTGCGTCCCGGCTACATGCAACCGAGCATCGGCTTATTGTCGCTGGTGCTGCTATGGCGCTGGGTGGACCGAGGCCGTAGCTCGACACTGAGCGGCGCAGCTGACGCAGTTTGCGCCATGTTTGCGGTAGGCCAGACAGGGTGGAGTAGTGGGTGTCACCAAATTGCCCGGTGTTTGCGATGCTTGTGTTGTTGATGCGGTTTATGTTGTGATCTGTGGCCTGGATACCAACACGTAACCGGCGCGCTCTGAGACAACAAACCTTGGTTGGTTTGCTCAAGTCCGCTACGCGATCCCCGCGACGAACTTTTGTGCCCGTGCTCGCCCTTCCCACTCCACGAGTGCTTGGCGCTGCATATTCCACCACTCATGTCGACGAACCACGCTCCGGCCTGCTCGCCGCAACCCGCCGGATGACCGTCCTGGTGATGGCAGTGCTACCGATCTTCGTTCTTACCCTTACCGCGGTCTGGTCGTTCCGTTCGGCCGACTGTATTGCTGATCGTCGCCACGGTTGCAACAGTCTTGTCGTGCGCAGTTTCTGCAGAACTTTGGCGTCGACTGGCTCGACTTTCTGACCTCACGGCACTGAACGAAGAACTGCGATACCGGGCTAGCCATGACTTGCTTATGCATGTGCCGAATCGTGACCTATTACATATTGAGTTGGCCGAAGCGCTCACGGCAAGTGGCGGGAAGGCCGGCAGTGTCGGGCTGTTGTTCCTTGACCTTGATCGTTTCAAGTTTGTCAACGATTCGCTTGGCCACGCCGCAGGTGACGAACTGCTGAAGGCTGCGGGCCTGCGCATCAAACGGGCTATTGCGGATGAGGATGCTGTCCTCGCTCGAGTGGGCGGGGACGAACTTGTTGTCCTGATGCGGCGTCTGACATCGTTCGAACATCTGGGCTTGGTCTCCGATCGTCTTCTCGCCAAGTTTGCGGATCCGTTCAAGATTGATGGTGTGCTGCTCAGCATCGGAACCAGCATTGGTCTGGCGGCGTCGATCGACCATGAATCTGCCGACGAGTTGTACCGCCATGCCGATGCCGCGCTCTACGAAGCTAAGGAGCGAGGCCGAGGCCAGGCCGTGTTCGCCGACGCCGCACTACGAGCCAAACGCGACGCTCGAGTCCGCACCGAACTTGCGCTGCGCGATGCATTAGCTGGCGGCCAGATCGAAGCCTGGTATCAACCCGAGGTCGACATGGTTGCCGGCGAGATCGTGGCCGCCGAGGCCCTGGCTCGATGGCGCACAACCGACGGGGTCGAGATCGCCAGCTCCTTTATTGACGTCGCCCGGCGGGCTGGCATGCTCGAACAACTGATGGTTGAAATGGCTGGTCAGTTGTGGGCGTGGCACCGGTCCAGCGGATGCAACCTTCCGGTCGCACTCAATGTGGCAGCCGCTCACCTTCCGAGTCTGTTGACCTTGCACGAGCAAGATCCGATCGGTCGCCCATTCCAAGGCATGCGGTTGGAGATTGCCGAGACCGACATCATCCACGACTTCGAGGGCACTCGCCAGACACTGAACCAGCTACGTGAACTTGGCGCTCAGATTATGCTCGACGACTTCGGCGCTGGTTACTCATCTCTGCAGATGTTGAGCGACTTGCCAATTGATGGACTGAAGATCGATCGTTCCTATGTTGCAAGGATTGATACCGATTGGCGAGTGCGAAGCCTGGTCACCAGCTTGGCTGACTTTGCCCGCAGTACGAACATGATCGTGGTTGCCGAAGGAGTGGAGACACCGAGTCAGGCTGACTTCCTTGCCCGCATCGGGATTGATCGAGGTCAAGGGTTTCTCTTTAGCAAGGCAGTCGATGCTGGTGAGTTTGCCACCTTGCTCGACAACGGTCCCTTTGGTGCTCACCTGACGAGCCGCTTCTAACTACCGCGTTCCACTGCTGCGCTCGGGGTTCCACCGCTGCGCTCGGGGTTCCACCGTTCCGCTGGGGTCGACGGTTCTTCAGAGTCGTTCGTAGGACCAGGTGACTGGCACGTCGGCGTTGTAGGGCATGGTCCCGTGGAACTGGCGCTCATCGCCATCGAACACCAGTGGCAGG